>JAJPYV010000204.1 GCA_021204735.1 Prevotella sp. | reverse complement strand
CAATTGTGACGGATATTGGTTCATTTGGTTTATTTTCCGTGCAAAGTTAGTGCAATATTCTGATTTTTGTTGCTTTTAATGCTATTATCATCAATAAATTTATTAACTTTGCACACAAGCACAATAGAAAAGAAACATTTTAATCTCTATATTTTAATCTTTCCAATGAAATATCATGAGCATTGAAGAATTTAAGGAATACGTAAAGACAGGGAAGGCTCTCAATACGACGGAGATATATCGCTTTATGGACGATATGAGCGATGAGGCGCGGCGAGTTACGTTTCGGTTGAATTCAGCGTTCCATACGTCTGATGAGGTTCTGGAGTTGCTTTCTGAATTGTTTGGCTATCGTGTGCCTGAGTCATTGAAGGTCTTTCCACCTCTCTATTCTGATTTTGGTAAGAATATCACGCTCGGTGAAGGAGTGTTCATCAATGCCTGTTGCCATTTTCAGGACCATGGCGGCATTACTATCGGCAATGGTTGTCAAATCGGGCACAATGTGGTATTCGCAACGCTCAATCACGGACTGACACCAGAAGACCGCAGAAACACCTATCCTGCGCCTATAGTTCTCGGAAATAATGTATGGGTTGGCTCAAATGCCACCATTCTCCAGGGCGTAACTATCGGTGATAATGCCGTTATCGGTGCTGGGGCTGTCGTTACTAAAGATATTGCAGAGAATACAGTCGTGGGCGGTGTTCCTGCAAAGTTTATTAAATCTATTAAAACAAAGTAATTATGAAACATCTATTATTTATTCTTATGAGTTTATTCATGTTTTCTTGTTCATCGAATGCGCAAAATGCGCAGTCTGACGCTAATATTCTTGTTGCCTATTTTTCCTGTACTGGAACTACTGAAAATGTGGCGAAAGCCATTGCGGATGCCATTAGTGCACAACTCTATCAAATCACTCCTGCTACAGCATACACCTCTGCTGACCTCAATTGGCAAGACTCCAACAGTCGCAGTTCTGTGGAGATGAAAGATGATAATTCCCGTCCGGAATTGGCTGGTGAGCCGCTCGACATCAGCAATTATGATGTGGTGTTCATCGGCTATCCAATCTGGTGGGACTTATGCCCTCGTGCCGTCAATACATTTATTGAAAAGTATGACTTCTCAAGTAAGACTGTTATACCATTTGCGACATCTGGTTCAAGTGCTATATCAAATAGTGCAAAACAACTTCAGAAACTCTATCCGAATATCAATTGGCAAGAAGGAAAACTGTTGAACGGTGGCGCAAAACAAGCTGCTGAATGGTCTAAACAATTAACTGAAACACATTAAAATAAAAGAAACAGTATGAATAATTTTGATTACCACAGTCCTACCAGACTTGTTTTCGGTAAGGACGTTATCGAAAAACTGCCCGCAGCTATCAGTCAGTTAGGTACGAAAGTGCTACTTGCCTACGGAGGCGGGAGCATAAAGAAAATCGGTCTTTACGATAAAGTAAAGGAACTGTTGCAAGGTTTTGAGATCCACGAACTGAGTGGTATTGAACCGAATCCTAAGTACAATCCGAGTGTTCTTGACGGTGTGAGAATTTGCAAGGAGCAGAATATTGATGTGATACTTGCTGTTGGCGGTGGCTCTGTACTTGACTGTTGCAAGGCGATTGCCGCAGGAGCGAAATACGATGGCGACCCATGGGATTTGATTTCGTATAAGGTAAAGGCAAAAGACGCATTGCCTATCGTTGACATCATTACATTGGCTGCCACTGGTAGTGAATACGATTGCGGTGGTGTTATTTCACGCACTGAGACGAATGACAAGATTGGATATCTCGACCCACATCTCTGGCCTGTATGCTCGTTCCTCGATCCGACCTATACGATGACAGTTAATGCAAAACATACTGCCGCAGGTATAGCAGATGCAATCAACCACGCAACAGAACAGTTCTTTGTTGAGCCTTCCAACACAGTTGCCGATGGTTTCATCTTGACTATTATCAGGACATTGATGAAGTTTGGACCTATTGCATTGGAGGATCCTAACGACTATGAGGCCCGCTCTGAAATAATGCTTGCCTGTACCTTTGGTTGCAATGGACTTCTGAATCTCGGTTCTGGAATGTCAGGTTGGCCAATGCACGGTATTGAGCATGCCCTCTCTGCATATTACGATATCACGCATGGTGAGGGACTTGCTATCATCATGCCTCGCTGGATGCGCCACATTCTGAACGACCGCACTCTTGACCGTTTCGTCAAGTTTGGAGTAAGCGTATTTGGTATTCCTGCTGACATTCCTGCATACGACATCGCAGACCAGACAATTGAATGTACATACGACTTCTTCAAAAATACCATGAACATGCCAATGACTTTGGGCGAGGTCGGCATCGATGGCAGTCGTCTGCACGAAATTGCCCACCATATTGCAGTAAATGAGGGTCTCGACAATCCTAATATCTTCGCTCCTCTCACAGAGGAGGATATCTATGCGATACTTGAGGCATCACTGTAAGGTATGCCTACACCTTATATAATATAGGGCACATATATCAAATCCGAAATCTCATAGGCAGAGATTTCGGATTTGTTGTTTTCAGCAATCCGCAAACCGTTTTTTCACTTTGCGGTAAAGGATAATAAACGTTGGAACCAAAAACAAGTCGGCAGCTATCCAAGCTGTCGGGTCACCGAAACAGACAGCAATATATCCGAATGTAGGAACGGCCAAAATGCTCACCAATATACGGGCAATCATCTCTGACACTCCTGATAGCATAGCTAAATTAGTAAAGCCCATACCCTGTATTGAATAGCGCAATATACACAACAGTCCCAAAATAGGGAAGAACATACATGCAACATGCAAAAACAATACCGTATCGTGCAAGATTTCAGTTTCCGACTGACTGACGAAAAGCAATGCGAAATATTTTGCGCATGTCATCAGTAATGTGAACGTGGCAACGGCATAGATAAACATCAGTAATGCACTTGCTTTCACGCCCATCCAGATCCGTCCTATCTTGCCTGCTCCATAATTCTGTCCTACGTAGGTCGCCATCGCAATTCCTAAACTCTCAAATGCACAGATAATCACCATCTTGATACGCGTGGCTGAAGTGAATGCCGCTACACTTGCTGTTCCCAATGCATTATTGGAACTCTGCAGCATGATACTTCCGATAGCGGTTATGGAAAACTGCAGTCCCATGGGTACACCTATATATAATAATGTTTTTGCCAACTTGAACTGGAAGCGGCGCTCCTTTGCCGTACTTTTTAAAATCTCAAACTTTCTATACATATAAATATAGCATAGTACGGCGGATAGTCCTTGTGAGAACACGGTGGCAATGGCTGCTCCTGCCACTCCCATTCCCAACACCACTATGCAGAATATATCCAAAACTATATTCAATGTCGTGGAGAAAAGCAAAAACCAGAACGGGGTTTTACTGTCGCCCAATGCCCTGATGATACTGGATAACAGATTATAATAGAATGTGCAAGGTATTCCGATGAAGGTTATTAATAAATAAATGTATGCGCCTTCTAAAATATTCTCCGGCGTGCTCATCATCCTAAGAATATCCATACAGAGAATACTTGTAACAATGGCTAAGAGAACAGACATAAGTGCGGTAATCTTCAATGCGGTAACAATATAACTGCGCATTGTACTGTAATCCCTTGCCCCGAACTTCTGTGCCACTGGTATGCCAAAGCCACCGCAACATCCGTTGCAAAAACCTAAAATCAGAAAGATTACCGAACTGCTGGCTCCTACGGCTGCCAAAGCGTTAATTCCTAAGAATTTACCCACAATCACAGCATCCACCAACGAATATGTCTGCTGCAACAGGTTGCCAAGCCATATCGGTATGGTGAACTTCAGAATAAGCGGTAACGCCGCTCCACTTGTCATTTCTTTGGTAGCTGCCATATTTAATAATGTGTATTTACCTGAAAAAGCGCACAAAGTTACGAAAATGTTTTTATTTTTCTCTAAAATGTCATTTTCTTATAATCCGAATTTGTGTCTACAACATATTAGAATAGGCATTTCTAATGAAATTCTAATAGTTTTCTAATTTTTTTCTAATGATTTTCTAATAGTTAGTAAAAATGAATATGTCTACTTTTGCACCCCGAGAAAAGGAAACTTAGTAAT
>JAJPYV010000392.1 GCA_021204735.1 Prevotella sp. | reverse complement strand
CCGATGAACTTGAATATAAACGTGGAACAAACCAAAATCGAGGCGGTTGCCAAAATGACATTAAGATTGCCTACGATACCACTGTCAATATTGAAAAAGGAGTAAGTGTCAGTAAACCAAATCAAGATATTTATAAGAATGATAACAGGCAGAATGACAAGAACAAGCATGAATAACGTTGAGGAAACCACATCACGAGCCCTTTCTTTATCGTCATGCGCTAAATGTTCAGCAAGTTTGTTTCTCAATCCGTTACCAAGTCCGATATCAAGATTGTCTATCCATAATAACATAGAACTAATGGTAAGCCAGATTCCGTTTTCGTAGCTTCCCAAACAGTGGAGTGTAAGAGGTACTAAAGTAAATTGAATAACAACAGACCAGCCTTTGATAAGAAAAGAAGCTAAAATGTTCTTTCTTACCAAAGCAGTACGTCCGTTATTACCCAATATTTTCTGTACCTGTGCTATAAACATTGTCTATCGCATAATGGAAACCTCCATTACGTATATTCATAAATCCAAAGTTTTAATCCAATATATTAGCCAACGTTACAATGATAGTTGCTATAGATGTTGCAGAAGTTGCCAATGAGAATATTTCCGCAGTACTCAATCTTGTTGAACTCTTCTCTGGAACAACAATCTCACATCCAGGCAAAGGTTTTACTTTGTGTCCAACCTTAGCAATCGTACCATTCATATAAATAATGTAAGTCCTGCTCTTTTTAGCCTTGTTACTGAAACCGCCGGCCTGGTTGATATAGTAATCTACATTCTTTCCCTTCTGGTAACCTACAGTGTTAGGATACATCACCTCACCGTTAATCTTCACGGTATTGTTATATTGCGGTACGATTATGCGGTCGCCCTCACGCAATATGATGTCGGCATCTGAACCAGGATTCGCCATGGCCTTGTCCAACTCAATTCCGACATAGTACGTTTCTGGCACCTCATATTTCTTTATCTTCTCACTTGTATTCAAATCCGTTTTTGTTGTGAGTTTACCTGATTCCATAGCCTGCATTTCATTAGTCTCTGCCTGCTCTCTCGCCATCTTCAATACAGCCTCCATCCTAAGCCGCTCACTCTCGTTAACCTTTCGTTCCAAACGCGCACCTGCAATATAACCACGGTCGTTAACCCCTCCCGCACGCTTGATAAGATCGCTCAGACGTTGATTCTGCGAAGATAGTGTGTACGTACCACTAAACATCACCTCACCGTCTACAGTAACATTCTGTTGCTCATAGTAACCAGGACTTTTACGTACATAAACCTCATCGAACGGCATTAACTTGAAGCCAGGCTCACCATCAATTACAAACCCATCCTTCAAAGCAAAAGTGAAAGTATGCGCTATTATGGAATCGTTTGTAAGGGCTTTTGGAGCTCTGATACGCCTTGACACATCAACACGTGCTGTCGAAGCTGTCTGTTTCAGACCTCCTGCCTGAAGAACAAAGTCCTCCAATGTCTCATTCTCTGCATATTTGTAAATTCCAGGATAAATCACCTCACCATGTATGGTTATAGTCTGCTCTTCCATCATCTCCTCCTTTGTCGGAATGAAGAGCACATCATTATTCTGGATAGGAATATCAGAAACAGTACCATTCATAATTCCCTCAACATCCACTGACACTACCTCCAATGTACGGTCGGGCTTCATCCTATGCATAACCGCACGAGCCGTAAATGCCTCCTCACGCAAGCCGTCGGCATGCTCAATCAACGTTCTCACACTGTTAATGCTTTCTCCAACCTGATACATACCTGGGCGGAACACCGCACCCTTAATCTCAACCATGTTGGAAAAACGAGGAATGATAGAATCAATGCTTACCGAATCCTCATCAGCAACCTGAAAAGCACTCAAATCAAACTCGTCAACATTATAAACTGAATATTCCCTCCCCGTCTTTCGTATAATCCTGACAGACTTAGTATAAGCATCCCCTGTAAAACCACCGGCGTAATCGAGCAAAGTTTTCACACTTTCGTTCTTTTTCATCTCGTAATACATCGGACGCTTTACCTTTCCCGTTACGTTAACAAGACAATCGTATGTTCCAATCGTAATAACATCATTGTCAGCCAACTTAATGTTTCCAGTAAGTTTGCCGTTGAGGATATAATCATAAATATCTACAACAGATACCAATTTATTGTTTCTGTAAACCTTAATGTTTCGCAGAGTACCGATATCATTAGGTCCACCTGCCATATAAAGAGCATGGAAAACAGTAGCAAATGCAGGTAGCGTATAAGTTCCAGGATAGTTTACCTCACCCATAACGTTGACCATTATAGAACGTGTTTCCCCGACGGTTAATTTTATTTGGGAACTGCTATATCGTTCACCAAGAGAAGAACGCAGTTTTGCATTCGCTTGTTCAACAGTCAACCCACTCAATTGTATAGGTCCGAAACCTTCGATAGTAACCTCACCTTCAGGGGAAATCGTACTCTCAATAGTTTTCTGTGAAGCCCCATAAATATCAATGTACACGGCATCACCTGGACCGAGCTGATAATTCTGTGGCGTTGCGATATTCAATTCGGGCTCAAAAGTCAAATCCTCATTGTTAAAAATATCATGTCCGAAAACCTTTTTCTTCTTCTTATATTTCTCTGCAAGGAGCTTGTCCAACAATGCGGCAGTATCTGGAATTATATCCAAGATCTCATCCTGCATCATCAGCCAATCCTCATTGGTTTCATCATATACAGTACCTTTTGTCAAACCTGTTTTGGAATCTATATTTGTCGTTTTCTTTTTCCGAGTATCTTTAACTCTATACTGCGGTGTATATTTGTCATTGTCTTCATCATAATATAAAGACGATGAAGATGTCTTGCTTTTTGATCTGTTATACCTATTTTTAGAATTGGTATTAGTTTTGTTTGTGCGGAGACGGTTTTGTGACTCCTTATCAGCCACCGTGCCAAGTCCCTTGTTCTTTGCCTGCCGTTCATATTTCTCTTTGACACGGCGTATCTGCTCTATTGTAACACCTTTCTGCATGAGCTTCGTCACAATCTCTGTCTGCGGAGTGCCTGCAGCATTTTCTTTCATTACGAAACTTATCACCTGTTCATCTGTCATTGACGATGACTGCGCATTGATATTAATAGGAACAAGTATTGCGAAGAATAAAAAAATTAAGAGCTTCTTCATTATTTTTCAGTTATTGTTTTCTTTAAAATTTCTTACCGCTTATTATGCAGAATGCCGTCTTCACGATGATACAAAAGTCAAGCCCCAAAGAACGGTGTTCAAGGTAATTCAGATCCATCTGAAGCCGTTTGAGCATCTTTTCCATACTGTCGGTATAACCGTTATACAAGGTTGCTTCTGATGTCAGCCCTGGTAGCATCTTATAGATTAGCACATACCTCTTGTCGTGCTGCATAATTTGATCGATATAATACTTCCTTTCCGGTCGTGGCCCCACAAACGACATATCCCCAATCAGTACGTTCCACAATTGGGGAAGTTCGTCCAAATGATGCTCACGAAGAAACCTTTCGGTTTTGGTAGAGTTGCTTTCATCGCATTTAGCTATCAGTTGAGGCTCTGTCTCCTCACTGCTGAGGGTACGGAACTTGTATATCGTAAAGGGCTTTCCCTTATATCCTATCCTTTCTTGCGTGAATATGGCAGCACCATTCTTCTGCCTTTTCAACGATATATATATAACAAGGAACAAAGGGGAAAGAACAACAAGAGACAGTGCGGAAGCAACAAGGTCAAAAAGCCTCTTTATTATCTTCTGTATTGCGCCCATTGCGTCACGATTGCAAGTAATATTGTCTCCCTCATTCTTATATATATTATTCACTTCTTTTCGTATTGTTTTTCATATAATAACTTGATTTCTCTCAATTTGTTGCAAAGTTACTATATTTATTTTAAAAAATATTCGTTATCGTTATCGTTTTTAATTTGGAAAATCAAATTTAATGATACTTTAAAAACCTAATATTATGTGTCTTTTGACTAAAAACATACAGAAATCACCTATAATATAAAATATTTCTATATCTTTGCACTCATAAATAATAATCATTGTTACAGGGATCCATATACATTTTGACACTATAAGTTAAAACTTATCTTCTAAATCTATTTATATTTGATTACTTAATTTATCAA
>JAJPYV010000371.1 GCA_021204735.1 Prevotella sp. | reverse complement strand
CATACATCCGGGCTGTCTTGTCAACGTAAACATAACCGACTCTTCTCAGTCTCTCAAAATCTTGTTCGCCTATTGGATAAAGCATAATGTTCGCTTCGCTCACAAAATAAGAAATAAAAAATAAGAATTCATTTTTGCTTGGCTCCTTGCTTAAGAAATAGCTTGAAGTTTTGCATGAGAGTTTGCCACTTAATGGCATTTATCAATTCCACTTTTTAATTTTTTTCAAAAGTACAAATAATTTTCAACAAAAGAAATTATTTCTTGTTTTTTTATTTTGCGCAATGCGCATTTTCTATCGCAAAAATGAACTTTTAACTTTTAACTTTTAACTTTTAACTTGAATTTTCGCTCTTTTGCACTAACTTTGCATTCTGAATGATATAAGACAAAAAAATGCAATATATACTAACTGCACCTGAGAAGATAAATACCACGATAAACTTGCCGGCATCGAAAAGTATCAGTAATAGAGCGTTGATAATTCATGCGTTGTCAAGAGGTGATATTATGCCAGACAACCTTTCTGACTGCGATGATACGGAAGTGATTTTAAACGCCCTTGAGAATATGCCTGATATAATCGACATTAAGGCGGGAGGCACGGCAATGCGTTTCATGACGGCTTATTTGGCTGTCACTCCTGGCGAACATATTCTTACGGGTACTGAAAGGATGAAACAGCGGCCAATCGGTGTTTTGGTTGATGCCTTGAGATTTCTCCGCGCTGATATTAGTTATGAGGGTGTAAATGGCTTTCCACCGCTACGCATTAAGGGAAAAACTTTGTGGGGCGGACATATAGAGATCCCTGGCAACGTTAGTTCACAGTTTATTTCAGCTATTCTGATGATTGCTCCTCTTTTGAATAGAGGCCTGAAACTGAAACTTACGGGTGACATTGTATCAAGACCATATATAGATATGACCTTGTGCATAATGCGTGACTTTGGTGCAGAGGTTGAATGGACGGGCAATGATACGATTAGTGTTACTCCCAAACCTTATATATCAAGAAAGTATTTCATCGAGAACGACTGGAGTGCGGCTTCTTACTGGTATGAGATGGTTGCCCTTAGCAAGGATGAGGACATCGAGGTAAAGCTCACTGGACTGATGGACGGTTCCCGGCAGGGTGACTCGTCGGTGAAATACTTGTTCAACATGCTTGGTATCAAAACCGTTTTCAAAACAAGGGAAAAGGGAAAGCCTACCGTTGTTACACTGAAGAAGTTTGAACGTAAGTTGGCTCGCCTTGATTATGACTTTATAAACCAGCCTGACATGGCACAGACTTTCGTCGTCTGCTGCGCATTGTTGGACGTTCCTTTCCGATTCTCTGGTTTGACATCGTTGAAAATCAAGGAAACTGACCGCCTTGAAGCCTTGAAAACGGAGATGAGGAAGTTGGGATACGTGATTAAGGACAATGGAAGAGACATGTTGAGTTGGGATGGTGAGCGTTGTAAACCAACACCTGAGGTGGCGATAGACACCTACGAGGATCACCGCATGGCAATGGCATTCGCTCCTGTCTCGTTGCGTGTAGACGGGTTGAGAATTAATAACCCACAAGTAGTAAGCAAGTCATATCCTCATTTTTGGAATGACTTACGACAAGCAGGTTTTGGCATTACAGAAGTGGAATAACTTATGACAATTTACATTATATTTATCCTTTTGTTGGTTCTTGCCGCCGTTGTGGTAGGAATATACAAGAAACACACGCAAGACAATGCAAGTAATGTGCGACAGGGACGAGAAAATTCATGCGATACCTGTAATGTCGCTACAGATAAATGTTTGCAGGAGTGCCTGTTGGAGGCTTCGGCAAAGGAAATAGAATATTTTGATGATGAGGAATTAGATAATTTCAAAGGCAGGAAATCAGATAGTTATACAGATGAAGAGGTAGAGAAATTTGCTGACGTTCTCTATACGATGAAACAAGAAGAGGTAAAAGAGTGGGCAGTCAGTCTTTCGTTGCGTGGCATAAACATCCCAGACCGACTGAAAGACGAAGTTATAATGCTTATGGAAAACCAATAGTATCGGGAGCAGGCAATAAATTAGCTTTTAACAAGTTATATATTAGGTATTAAAGGCTTTACCGATAAATGAACATCCTACCGAAGCAGCATATCGTTCCTATCATAGTTATCATGTCAATCTTGATAACCGTGGGTTGTTCTACGGAGAAAAATACAGCAAGGTCGAGATGGTGGCAGTCGTTCAACGCCAGATATAATACATATTATAACGGTTCGTTGGCATATATCGACGGTTCTCTTGAGAAAGAACAGGGAAACAAGGACAACTTCACGGAGATGATACCCCTATATACTGTTGGGAACAAAGACAGTCGTGAACTTGGGTCATCCAATTTCGACAGAGCTATCGAGAAAAGTCAGAAAGCCATTAAGTTACACAGTATCAAGAAACGCCCGCAATGGACTAAAAAGAGAAAAAAGACGGAGCGTGATATCGAGTGGTTGAACCGTAAGGAATACAACCCATTTTTATGGAAGGCATGGATGCTATTAGGACGCTCACAATTCATGAAAGGCTCTTTTGACGAAGCCGCTTCCACCTTTGCATATATGAGTAGGTTATATGCCACACAGCCGTCTATATACGGCAGAGCAAGAGCCTGGCTTGCAAAATGTTACATAGAAGACGACTGGATTTATGATGCAGAAGATGTAATTACAAAGATAAGTAGAGATTCCATCCATTGGCTTGCGCAAAAAGAGTGGGATTATACGTATGCAGACTATTATATTCACATTGGTCGGTACGAGGAGGCGATACCGTATCTACGTAAAGTTATCAGTCATGAGATGAGGCGCAAGCAAAAAGCACGCGAGTGGTATCTCATGGGACAGTTACAAGAAGCTATTGGAAATAAGACGGCAGCATACAAGTCTTTTCAACGGGTAGTACGGCTTAATCCTCCATACGAACTTGAATTCAATGCCCGTATTGCTCAGACTGAGGTTATGGCGGAAAGTAATTCCAAGAAGATGATCAGGAGACTAAAAAGAATGGCATCTTCGGATAACAATGCAGAATATCTCGATCAAGTGTATTATGCAATCGGCAACATTTATCTCACTCAAAACGATACAGCTAAGGCCATTTCAGCATACGAAAAGGGAAATAAAAAGTCAGTCCGTAATGGTATTGAAAAGGGCGTATTATTATTGACGCTTGGTGACATCTATTGGGAGCAGGAAGATTATAGTAATGCTCAAAGGTGTTATGGAGAGGCGATAGGACTTCTTGACACAGACCATAAAGCATATAACCAACTATCAGAACGCTCGAAGATACTTGATGAACTTGTTCCCTATACAGAAACCGTCCACTTACAAGACTCCCTTCAGGAATTAGCCAAGATGCCAGAAGAAGAGAGGAACAAGGCTATTGACCGTGTAATAGAAGCGCTCAAAAAGAAAGAGAAGGAAGAACAAGCCGCCCAAGCAGAGTTGGAGGCACAGCAGAGGCTTGCAGAGATGGGTGGCAATACATCAGCATTTGACAATACTATAGGTAGTTCGAGTGAGTCAGGCACATGGTATTTTTATAATCCAACCACAATCAATCAAGGTAAGGCAACATTCCAGAAGTTATGGGGAAATCGTCAGAATGCCGATGACTGGCAGCGAATAAACAAGACAGTAGTTTCCGTTGGCAGTTCATTTGATGAGGAAGATATGACCGAAGAGATGCGTGATTCAATCATGGCGGCAGAGGCACTACAAGATTCAATAGAACATTCGCTTGACAGTGCGCAAAATGACCCACATAAGCGAGAGTATTACCTCAAACAGATACCATTCACAGAAGAACAAGTAGCTGAAAGCAACAAGTTGATTGCAGATGGATTGTACCATTCCGGAGTGATATTCAAAGATAAGTTATACAATCTACCTCGAAGTGAGAAGAGTTTTCTGCGCCTTACCGATGACTATAAAGACTATGAGAATATGGATGAAGCATATTACCACATGTTTCTGTTGTATTCTCAATGGGGGCAGCCAGGCAGGGCAAGTGAATATCTTGTCCGACTGAAAGAAGAATTTCCTGAGAGCAAGTGGACAATATTGCTTTCAGATCCTAATTTTGAGGAGAACTCACGGTTTGGAGTACACATAGAAGACTCCCTTTATGCCGCGACTTACGATGCATTCAAGGCAGACAGGTTTGATGAAGTGAATACCAATGTATCATTTTCAGCTTCCCGTTTCCCTTTGGGCGCAAACCGTGACAAATTCATTTTCATCGGAGGTTTGAGTAAACTTAACAGCGGAGACAGTCAAGGTTGTGTTGATGATATGCAAGAAGTAGTGAGCAAGTACCCAGAGAGTGGTGTCAGTGAGATGGCCGGTATGATTATCAATGGCGTGAAGGCAGGGCGTCGGCTTCATGGTGGCAAATTTGATATCGGCAGCATTTGGGATCATCGCTCGATAGTTCTCAACGACAGTGACTCTATCAACGCAAGAGTATTTGTCGCAGAAAGAGATGCGAATTTCTCGTTCATAATAGCCTATTCTCCAGATTCTATCAATGAGAACAAACTGCTTTTTGAACTTGCCCGTTATAATTTCACTAATTACATCGTGCGAAATTTCGATATAGAGATAGAAGAACTTGACGGTATTTGTCGTATGAAAGTGAGCGGTTTCAGAAGTTACGATGAAGCACTTCAGTATGCACGGCAGTTCTATAACAACGAAGTATTGATGTCGTTTGCACAGAAAGGCAAGGTGATAATAATCAGTGATGCCAACTTAGAACTGCTCGGCACGCAATTCAGTTATGCAGAATACGACCAATTCTATGAGGAGCATTTTGTCCCGTTGACTATAAGTACTGTGCAACTGCTTACCGAACCAGAGACGGTTGAGTACGAGAGAGAGGTTGAAAGCTCTGGCGGATACAACGATGGGCTGTTCAACGGCGGTGTTATTGAAGAGGGCCTCTTTGTAGACGATGGCGAATACATCGATGAGGAGGAAGATGAGGGCTTGTCGATTCCTGTAGACGAAGAGGAAATTCCTGTCGAAAGTGAACAGGAAGAAAATTCTACCGAAATGGAGACAGAGGAAGGCACAGAGATACCTGTTGAAGAAGAAAGTACTGAAATTACTTCTGAGGAAGAAAGTACAGAAATTCCAGTTGAAGAAGAAAATGAAGTTTCTGTAGAGAGCGAAAGTGTTGAAGTACCATCGGATGAAAATATTGAGATACCAGTAGAGGAAACAACTGTAATATCTGATGAGGAAAATACTGTTATTTCGGTTGAGGAAAATACAGAAGTACAGGATGAAAATACCCTAATCCTTGAGGATGAAAACATTGAAATCCCAGAGGAAGAAACAGAAACTCTTGAGGAAGAAGAAATAGGCACACCTGAAGAAGAAATAGGCACACCTGAAGAAGAATTAGAAACTCCTGAAGAGGAGGAAATCGAGTTCCCTGATGATGAAAGTTTTGAAGTGTCATTTGGTGATGAGGAGACAACCGAAATACCAGAGGAATTTGAGGAGACACCAGTTACCGTTCCACAGGAAGACGAGTTTGACATTGAGGATGAAACGCCAGAAGAATTTGAGTATGTTGAGCCAGAAAATGAGTCAGTTCCTATAGAAGAAGATGATGAGGACATCGGTGTTGACTTCAACGATGACATTATAGGCACAAACAATGGCAACAACAAAAAAACGAATAAGAAAGAAAACAATTATGACCTTGAGGACGAATATTACGACTTCGATGGTTTCTAAATATTATAGTTTATGAGTAACGGATTATTGCTTTGGGTAGACGATGAGATAGAGTTGCTTCGTGCGCATATTATCTTTCTTGAGAAGAAAGGTTATGAGGTGATTACCGTTTCGAACGGTACAGATGCTATAGACTGCTGCCGTCAGAGGAAATTCGACTTGATTTTGCTTGACGAGATGATGCCTGGAATAAGCGGATTAGAGACTTTGCAAAGGATAAAGCAAATAACTCCCGTAACGCCTGTGGTGATGGTTACGAAAAGTGAGGAAGAGAACATTATGAATCAAGCCATCGGGTCAAAGATTGCTGATTACCTTATAAAACCAGTGAATCCCAACCAGATACTCCTAACTCTCAAGAAGAACATTCATGGAAAGGAGATTGTTACAGAAGTTACGCAAACAGGATACCAGCAGAGTTTTCAGGACATTGCATCCCAAATAGGCAATTGCAAGACATGGAAGGATTGGACAGAAGTTTACAAAAGACTTGTACATTGGGAATTGGAACTTAGCGGCACAGACAGTAGTATGACCGAAATGCTCCAGATGCAGAAGGAAGAAGGTAACAATGGTTTTGCGAAATACATAAAGGCTAATTATATGAGTTGGGTAGCCCCTCAGAATGTTACTCAAAATATTTCCTCACGTCTTAAAGACAATCATTCTAAGCAAAATATTAATGAGAACACAGATGACCGTCCGTTGATGAGTCCTGACATTTTCAAGAAGAAGATTTTTCCATTACTTGACAAGAGAGAGAAAGTATTTCTGATAGTTATTGACAATTTCCGTTTTGACCAGTGGCGTGTTCTTTCTCAGGAAATTGGAGACATGTTTGAAATAGACGAGCAGATGTACATGAGTATTCTGCCCACTGCCACCCAATATGCCAGGAATGCCATATTCAGTGGTCTTATGCCAGTTAAGATTGCAGAGATGTTCCCAGAATTATGGGTGGATGAGGATGAGGAAGAAGGCAAGAATCTGAATGAGGAGCCACTTATAAGGACACAACTCGACCGTTATCGTCGCCATGATACATTTTCATACTTTAAGATAAACGACTCAAATGGAGCAGACAAATTTTTGCAGAAGTTCAATCAACTTGGCAACAATGATTTCAACGTACTTGTGATAAATTTTATCGACATGCTAAGTCATGCCCGAACAGAATCCAAGATGGTTAGAGAACTTGCCAATAATGAATCAGCATACCGAAGCATCACCCTCAGTTGGTTCAGGCATTCAGTGCTCTCCGATTTGTTCAAGTTGCTTGCCCAGAGTGATTTCACTGTGATTATGACCACCGACCATGGAAGTATTCGTGCATCTAAACCCATCAAAATAATAGGAGATAGGAACACCAACACCAATCTTCGTTATAAATTAGGTAAGAATTTGAATTATAATCCAAAGGATGTTTTCGTTATAAAAGATCCCCACAAGGCACAGTTGCCGTCACTGAACCTCAGTACATCATACGTATTTGCTACGGGAGATTCATTTTTCGCTTATCCAAACAATTATTACTACTATGTCTCCTACTATAAGGATACATTCCAGCATGGTGGAATATCAATGGAAGAAATGATAATACCGCTTATCACTATGAAAGGAAGGAAAAGATAAAACAATGGAAATAAGGATTGATAGTATAGAGAATATAAAAAGTGCTGCCAAGGAATTTATTGACAGCACAAGGAATTATCGTGTGTTTGCATTCTACGGTAAGATGGGGGCAGGCAAGACAACGTTCATCAAGGCGATATGTGAGTGTATGGGTGTTGAAGATGTGATAAACAGTCCCACTTTCGCCATAGTAAATGAATATACCTCATATACAACTGATGAAACAATCTACCATTTCGATTTCTACCGCATCAAGAGAATAGATGAGGTGTACGACTTAGGTTATGAAGAATACTTCTATAGCGGATGTATTTGTTTTATTGAATGGCCAGAATTGATTGAGGATTTGTTGCCAGAGAATACATTAAAAGTGTACATAGCTGAACGAGAGGGCGGTGCCAGAGTTGTAAGATTCTGACATCAATTTCAGATAAACTCATCCCCATATTTAACCTGTACCTCGTTGATATATTTTCGGATAAGAGCAGACGAATCTTCCTTACGGCAAATCAGCAGAACATTACCCTTTTCCGCCACAATATAACCGTCGAGACCATTGATGATACTCATGTGGTCGTCGGGCAAATTTATAATGTTATTCTTGCTGTCATCCAAAATCACCTGTGAGCCTATCACCACGTTGTCACCTTCACCCTTGCTTAGATTTTCATAAATAGAGTGCCACATACCGAGATCCGCCCAACCAAAGTCGCATTTCATCACGTAAACGCAACCACTCTTGTCAAAAATGCTATGGTCTATGGAAATGTTAGGGTACGACGGATAGTTATCTTCAATGAATTTCAGTTCATTTTCTATACTGTAAGGGGTTTTCTCCGTAGCTTTAATGTTTCGTAAAACAGACGGCAAAGTCTTCAGTAATGTTTCCCGCAGATGTCTTACGTTTGCAAGGAAAATTCCAGTGTTCCAATAGAACTCACCGCTGTTCATAAACATTTCGGCAAACTTGCGATCAGGTTTTTCTGTAAATGACTTTACCTTGAATACGTTTTCCCCGTCTGCTTGTTCTCCGATTTGAACATACCCATATCCTGGTTCTGGACGTGTTGGCTTTACGCCCATAGCCAATATGCAATTGTTTTTCCCTACAAATTCAAGACCTTCTTGCAAATTATTTATAAAAACTTCCTCTTTAAATACAGCCTGGTCAGACGGGACGACAATTATGCGAGCATCTGAATTGATATGAACAATCCTGTATGCTGCCCACGCGACGCAAGGAGCGGTGTCTCTGAATATCGGCTCACTCAGAATATTGTCAAGTGGCAGTTCAGGCAGTTGCCACGTTACGTAATGAGTATAAGCCTTGTTTGTACATACGTAAATATTTTCTGGAGGTATGAATTTTACTATCCTATCGTATGTCTTTTGGAGTAAAGTTTTTCCTGTCGAGAAAAAATCAAGAAACTGTTTAGGACAGTCCTCACGGCTGCAAGGCCAGAGTCGTTTACCCTTTCCACCAGCCAAAATAATGCAATAATTATTCATGCTTTTCCTATGTATATATCTTTATTTTGCTTTATTAAATACGAAATTACTAATAAAACTTCTCACTGCCAATTATTTTAAGTTTTTTCTATTAAAAATTTGTCAAATCCGATTTATTATATAACTTTGCAGCCGTTAAAAAGCCCAGATGGCGGAATTGGTAGACGCGCTGGTCTCAAACACCAGTGGGGCAACCCGTGCCGGTTCGACCCCGGCTCTGGGTACAATGTAATCAGCTAAGTTATTGAAAGTCAATGCTTAGCTTTTTCTTTTATCTGAATTTTCCCGTTATGGAAAAAGATATTTGGCAAGAAATAGAGCGATTATATCAAGAGTTTGAAGGACTTGGTATCAGCGAAACGGTAGACTACGAGAAGTACTACCTTTATTCTCTTATTACCCATTCCACCGCCATTGAGGGTTCTACGCTTACAGAAATTGAGACCCAATTACTTTTTGATGAGGGGGTGACAGCAAAGGGTAAACCTCTATTGTATCATCTTATGAACGAGGATTTGAGGAAGGCGTATGAGTTAGCCAAGGCGGAAAGTGCGAAATGCACGCCAGTGACTTCTACTTTCTTGCAAAAGTTAAACGCTGTTGTTATGCATTCTACGGGCAGTGTGCATAATGTAATGGGTGGTACTTTCGATTCCTCAAAAGGAGAATATCGCTTATGTGGTGTTACAGCAGGTGTTGGAGGACGTTCTTATATGAATTATCAGAAAGTACCGATGAAAGTAGAGGAGCTTTGTGCTGTTTTGCAGGAGAAACAGAAAAAGGCTGGAACATTCCGGGAGCAATATGAATTGAGTTTCAACGCTCATCTTAACATGGTTACCATTCATCCATGGGTTGATGGAAATGGGAGGACGGCACGTTTGTTAATGAACTACATACAGTTTTGCTATGGTCTTTTCCCTGCCAAAATATTCAAAGAAGACAGAGAGGAGTATATTCTTTCTTTGCGGCAATCGCAAGAAGCAGAGAACAATCTGTGCTTTATGGATTTTATGGGGAAACAGTTGGAAAAATCCTTATCATTAGAAATTGAGCGTTTCAAAAAATCTCAGAAATCCAATTTCAATTTCATGTTTTAGTGATTTTATAAATTTTCGCTGCCTTTATCACCTTTTTGTGCCATGATGACGGGATTATTTGATTGAAGTACAATCTTTTCGTATTTTTATACTTCATTGTTGATCATGTGAAATTGCGGTATGTCAAGTAAATGATGTGTATATTAAAAAAGTTTGTGTGGCGTATAAAGATTTCATTTAGAAATTTATATCTTTGTCGTGTATAAAAATGAGAAATGCGGTATGTCAAGTAATCAGGGTGTTGCTTAAAAAAGTTTGGGCGTAGTGTAATAAATGGGCGTGTATATACGTTAAAATATTGATAGAAATAACTATAATATTAACTAAATGATTTGCCTATGGGATATTTTACACAAGAAGAAAGTCAACCGTCGCTAAAGACATTAAATTTAATCAGACAGATTGCTTACACATATCGTACAATCACATTAAACGGAAGGACAGAAGTTTACTGTCTTAACTAAATCTGAAAACGTAATGTCGACATTAGTCTCTCCATCATTATTGGCAGCGAATTTCTTAAATCTCCAAAAGGATGTAGAAATGATAAACAGAAGTGAAGCCGACTGGCTGCACATGGATATAATGGACGGAGTGTTCGTGCCAAATATATCTTTTGGTTTTCCTGTAATGGAGGCAGTGGCTAAAATTTGTAAAAAGCCGCTTGACGTCCATTACATGATTGTAAAACCAGAACGCTATATCAAGCAGACGGCGGCAATTGGTGCTATGATGATGAACGTGCACTATGAGGCATGCACACATCTGCACCGTACAATTCACGAAATACATGAGGCTGGCATGAAAGCAGGAGTTACACTGAATCCGTCAACACCCATCTGTATGCTTAAAGACGTAATCAAAGACGTAGAATTGGTATTGTTGATGAGTGTAAATCCAGGTTTTGGTGGTCAACCATTCATTGAGAACACTATTGATAAGATAGGAAGATTGCGTGAGTTGATAGCTGAATCAGGCTCGAAGGCATTGATAGAAGTTGATGGTGGAGTACATGAAGAGACTGCACCGAGATTAGTGAAGGCGGGCGTGGATGTGCTTGTTAGTGGCAGCTACGTATTCGATTCCGACAATCCGGAAGAGACTATTAGAAGTTTGAAGCAGTTGTAATGAATTAGCAAGAAGCACAAAACAAAAAACCGCCTAAAAATCAGGCGGTTTTTGTTTTGTCTAATTAGATGTTGGCTTTTATATAATCTGCGCTTATGAAAAATTACTTAATCCAATTGCAATACGATGTTATGCTCTTTTGTCATGCGCCGGAGATTTAGAATAGCATATCTCATGCGCCCCAATGAGGTGTTGATGCTTACGCCAGTAAGTTCTGCAATTTCTTTGAACGACATATTCTGATAAAAGCGCATAAAAACGACTTCCCTTTGCGTAGGGGGCAATAGGTTCATCATTTTTTTAACATCGCACATCACCTGTTCTTTGACGAATTGGTTTTCCACGTTGGAGTCCAATATATTACTACCACCGATATTGGAAAGGTCATTTTCCTCTGTTGGTTCAACGATGTTACGAGCGCGTTGCTCACGGTACCAATCCATTATGACATTATGAGCGATACGCATAATCCATGCTCCAAACTTGCCACTATCGACATACCGGCCCTGATGCAGCTTAGTAATAACTTTGACAAAAGTTTCTTGGAATAAGTCATTAGCTTTGTCCTCGTCGCGGACGATGAACAAAATATAAGAAAACAACTTATTTTGGTTGCGTGAAAGCAACTCATCAAATGCCTTATTGTCCCCCTTGATATAGGACAAAGCCAACTCTTCGTCAGTCAGCTTTTTGATATTTTCCATTATATAACTTCTTTATTATTGAAGTAATGGTGTTTCGATAGGCTTATATTTTAAATTGTTTTCAAATAATTTGTAATTAACTCGGTTGCAAATATAATTATATTTATTTTTTCACGCAAATATTTTTTCAAAATATCACTAAATTCTTGCTTTTTAATGATTACACAGCTATCTTTACATACGATTAAGGCTCGTTTTGCGCGATTATTTATCATCTTTTTATTGATGATTCAGAAATGGAAATACTAAAAGAGGTTGGCGCAGGATGCAGCCAACCTCAAAAACGATTTCGTAAAAAGCCGAAATCATAAATAAGATGTCGCAAAAATAATGTTTAATATTGATAAAAGCAAGTTTTTGTATAAAAACATCGTTTATTTAACATTTTATGTTATCTTTGTAGCGAGTAATCTTAAATGTGAACTAATTTCTAAAAAACAATAATTTACAAACTTAATTTCTATGAAACATTTACTGACAGTATTAGTATGCTTATTGTTTCCGTTTACGATGATGGCATCGGTTTGGGAAACAACGTACAAACAAATCGAAGACAGCATCAGGATGCCGGAATTTGCAGACCGCACATACAGCATTGAGAAGTATGGAGCATCGTTAACTGCAACAGCAGCACAGAACCAGAAAGCCATCAACAGTGCTATCGAAGCTTGTTCAAAGGATGGCGGTGGAAAAGTTGTGATTCCCGAAGGTACATGGAATACAGGCGCAATTACGCTGAAGAGTCATGTTAATTTAGTTATTGAGAAGGGCGCAACTCTTTTCTTCGTGTTTGATAGAGATCTATATCCTGTAGTAGAAACACGTTGGGAAGGTCTTGACTGTATGAATTATTCTCCACTGATTTATGCGTATGGAGAAACAGATATTGCAATAACAGGTGAAGGTACCGTTGATGGTAACGGTTCAGACGACACATGGTGGCTAATGAGTGGAAAAACTCCGAAGAGCAAAGACATCGAAGTTCCAGAAAAGCAGCAGAATCCAGGCGGTCGTGCAGACTTGTTGAAGATGGCTGAGGATGGAGTTCCACTTGAGGAACGAGTATTTGGGCCAGGTAAGGGCTTGCGTCCACAACTTATAAATCTGTGCCATTGCGATGGTATTCTTATTGAAGGAGTTACATTATTACGCTCCCCGTTCTGGGTAATCCACCCATTGTTGAGTAAGAACATCACTGTAAGGAACGTGACTATTGAAAACGATGGTCCTAACGGAGACGGTTGTGACCCAGAGTCATGTGAGAATGTACTTATAGAAAACTGTATCTTCAGTACTGGTGACGACTGTATAGCTATAAAGAGCGGACGTAACGAAGATGGCCGTGAGGGTGGAAAAGGACGCTATGTAGGACTTCCAAGTAAGAATATGATTATCCGTAACTGTTTGATGAAAGACGGTCACGGTGGTGTGGTTATCGGTTCAGAGATTTCCGGCGGTTGCAATAATGTGTTCGTAGAGAACTGTGAGATGGACAGTCCTAATCTTGAACGTATTCTACGTATAAAGACAAATTCTCTTCGTGGTGGTGTAATCGAAGATATATATATGCGTAACATCAAGGTGGGTCAGTGTGCAGAAGCCGTATTAAAGATAAACCTTGACTATGAGCCGAATGAGGTTGGACAGCGAGGATTCTATCCTACAGTACGCAATGTCTACATGGAGAACGTTACATGTAACAAGAGTAAGTATGGTGTAATGATTGTAGGTTTCGAAGACCGTACCAATGTCTACAACATCAATGTGAAAGACTGTAAGTTTGATGGCGTATACGACAAACCTATCAACATCACTGGTCAGACAAAAGACGTGAATTACGAAAACCTGTATATCAACGGTTCTCTCGTGCTTACCGAGGCCCCTTACAAGAACTATAGCGAATGGCTGACACATTCAGAAATGCAGCGTGTGGACAAGCCCTATATGCTTGATTTTGCAAAGAAACCGAAGTGGAGCTATGTAATGGGTATTGAAATGGAGTCGATGCTTGACACATATCTTGCATACAAAGATGAAAGTATCGTTGACTATCTGAAACAGTATTGTGATGAAATGATTGACGAGAAGGGAAATATCAAGACTTACGACATTAAGGACTACAATCTCGATCAAATACGTACAGGTAAATTCGTACTCCGTTGGGACCAGCTTTATCCTGAAAAAAAAAATCTGACTGCATTAAAGACATTGTTCAAACAGCTTGAGAAGCAGCCACGCACAGACGAAGGCGTATGGTGGCACAAGGCAATCTATGCTAAGCAAGTTTGGCTTGATGGTATTTTCATGGGACTTCCTTTCTACACCGCATCAGCACCATATTTAAAGAAGAAGACACAAAAAGTTTATGATGATGCAGTAATGCAGATAGAAAAGACCAACGCACGCACATACGATGAGAATACACAATCGTGGAAGCACGCTTGGGATGAGACACATGATATGTTCTGGGCAAATAAGGAAACAGGTTTGTCACAACATACATGGAGCCGCGCACAAGGTTGGTTTGCAATGGCAATAGTTGAGGTACTTGATGCACTGCCAGAGGATTACGCACAGCGTCAGGATCTCATAGATATATTGAAGAATGTACTTGAGAAAACCGTGAAATACCAGGATCAGGCCACAGGTGTTTGGTACGACGTAATGGATGTTGGCGAGAAAGAAGGCAACTATTTTGAAGCCACCGCTTCTTCGATGTTTGCATACTGTCTGCTCAAGGCAGCACGTTTGGGATATGTAGGTGATGACATGCGTGATGCCGGTATCAAAGCCTATAAGGGTATCATCAGTCAATTCATAAAGGTAAATCCTGACAAGACCATTTCTCTTACGAAATGTTGTGAGGTATCAGGTCTTGGTCCAGACAGTAATCCTCGCCGTGACGGTTCTTTCGAATACTACATCAGTGAGCCTATCCGCGACAACGACGCAAAAGGCGTAGGTCCGTTCATCTGGGCTTCCCTTGAAATGGAGCGTTTAGGTTATGATGTAGCTGCATTGAACAAGTAAGATTATTATTGAAATATACAATAGAACTAATTGAATAAACAAAACATTAAATTTTTATGGTTAAAAAGATTTTCTTATTCGCAGTAATGGCACTTTTCAGTACTGTTACTGCTTTCGCACAAGATACAAAACATGCTTTTCCTGGTGCAGAAGGTTTTGGCCGTGATGCTACTGGTGGTCGTGGGGGTACGGTGATTCATGTTACCAACCTCAATGACTCTGGTGAAGGCTCTTTGCGTGAGGCTGTGAGCACCGCTAATACAAAGACTATCGTCTTCGATGTAGGTGGTGTTATAGATTTGGAATCAGACCTCAAGATTCTTGGCAATACTACGATTGCAGGGCAGACTGCTCCCTATCCTGGTATCACTATACGCTATTATACAGTGCAAATATATGGAAGTAATATTATAATGCGTTATATTCGTGTAAGAAGAGGTAATGAGAAGGATGTGAATGATGGTGCTGACGCTTGTTGGGGAAGGAATTATGCCAATATAATTCTCGACCATTGTTCGTTCAGCTGGAGTATCGATGAGTGCGCCTCTTTCTATGACAACAAAAACTTCACAATGCAATGGTGTACTATTGCTGAAAGTCTGAATAATGCCGGACACGAAAAGGGTGCACATGGCTACGGTGGTATCTGGGGCGGCAAGAGCGCATCATTCCATCATAACCTTTTGGCTCACCATACTAACCGTTCCCCGCGTCTTAACGGAGCACGTTACGGTTGGCGTGGCTCAGCTGCCGATAATTACGCAAGCAGTATTGAGGCTGAGCAAGTTGACCTTCGTAATAATCTGATATACAACTGGGGACAAGGAAACGGAGCATACGGTGGTATGGGTGGCTATCACAACATCGTGAACAACTATTACAAATATGGTCCTGCAACAAAGAACAAATACAGAGTTTTCGAGTGCAGTTGTACGGGATCTAACAGTGATGAGGTGATTCCCAAAAATACATACGGACATTTCTATATCGATGGCAACTATGTAAGAGATATGGGTGAGAATTACGACTGGGACGGTGTTACCGTAGATGGTGATGATTCTAAAGGTACAATTAGAGATACCATCAAACTGACTGAGCCGATAGCTACAGGTACTATCACTACTCACTCTGCTGTTAATACATACTCTAAGGTAATGGCATACGCTGGTGCTTCCCTCTACCGTGATGCTTGTGATGCAAGATATATGGAAGAGGCAGAGACAGGAACAGCAACATATACGGGTAGTGTTACAGGGTTGGAAGGTATTATTGACACCCCAGAGGATGTTGGTGGTTATCCAGAAACAGAGGCTGTATATAGACCAGATGGTTTTGATACTGATGGTGACGGTATTCCAGATGATTGGGAGATAGCAAACGGACTTGATCCTAACGATGAAACAGATGGTAACTTATATACCATAGATACAGAGAAAGGTTGGTACACCAATCTTGAGGTTTACATAAACTCACTTGTTGAGGATATTATGAAAGCCGAGAATGAGGATGCCCTTGATGCTGTTGACGAGTATTATCCAGCATATACAACAACAGGAATATCCCTATCCAAGGCAACATCAGAAGTATCTAAGATAGAGTATTATACTATCGGTGGCGTGAAAATCAGCAAGCCAGCTAACGGTATCAGTATCCGTAAAATTACTTACAGCAACGGCACTACATCCACCGACAAGGTGATTATGTGATATACATTATTATAATATAATATGGAATGTGGCATGGTTTAACCCGTGTCACATTTTTATGTTTGGATAATTATTATTTACAGAAGAAGAAAACGCTGTCTAAACCCTATTGTGCAAGAGCATATAATTTTTATTTCAATTAGTTTTTAATTCGGGAAAATATATGTAAGTTTGCATACAGTTAAAACGAGACAATCAGTTGTCTGATATGCAGAGGCTTTTGGATTTGTACTATTCCTGGAAAGGATCATCACCGGCAAGCGTGGAAAAATTACAGGCTGCAGGCAGTAACCGTGAATATTACCGCCTCACGGCAACAGACGGCACTACTGTGGTAGGCGTTATCGGTACAAGTCAGGATGAGGATCATGCTTTTACTTATCTGTCGAGACATTTCAGACAACAGCAACTTCCCGTGCCTCAGGTATTGGCAGTTTCAGATGATGAACTTGCGTATTTGCAGGATGATTTGGGCTCTCTATCTCTGTTTGATGCCATTAAAGGTGGACGTGAGGCAGGAGGAAGATACAATAACCACGAGAAAAGTCTGCTGATAAAAACAATCAGACAGTTGCCAAATATACAGATAAGGGGCGCACATGGTTTAGACTGGTCAAACTGTTATCCGCAGCCAGAATTTGATGAGAACAGCGTGCTCTTCGACCTTAACTATTTCAAATACTGTTTTCTGAAACCTACAGACCTCGATTTCCATGAATTGAAATTAGAGGCAGACTTCCGCCTATTCGCCAAGGAACTTCTGAAAGAGAAGTCAGACAGTTTTATGTACCGTGATTTCCAGGCCCGCAATATAATGCTCGACAAAGATGAGAACCCATTTTTCATTGACTTTCAAGGAGGGCGTAAAGGACCGTATTATTACGACTTGGCTTCGTTCCTGTGGCAGGCATCGGCAAGATACCCCAACAAACTGCGCCGTGAGTTGCTTTATGAATATTATTATTCACTAAAAAACTATGTGGAAATTCCCTCTGTCCGTCATTTCGTGGAGCGTCTTTGCCAGTTTGTCTTATTCCGTACATTGCAAGTACTTGGCGCATACGGTTTCAGGGGATATTTTGAGCGTAAGAAACATTTCCTTGACAGTATTCCACCAGCAATGCAGAATCTTCGTGAACTGATACAACTGAAAGTATTTCCCTATCCATATATGATGGATATGCTAAGACGACTGACAGAGCTACCACAGTTTGCCCCCACAGAACAACCAGCATTGACCCGTTCCGATGGTTTCAAGATTACAAACAGCAATGTTTATTCCTCAAATCCAGCCGATGGTCAGGCAACATTTTCCAAATATGACAACAAAGGACCATTGGTAGTACGCATATACAGTTTTTCATATAAAAAGGGGATACCGGTTGACGAGTCTGGCAATGGTGGCGGATATGTCTTCGACTGTCGTTCCACCCATAATCCAGGGCGTTATGAGAGGTACAAACAATTCAATGGACTTGATGAGCCAGTGATACGTTTTTTAGAAGATGATGGAGAAATTCTCACTTTTCTCGACAGTGTTTACAAACTTGCAGATGCCCATGTAAGTCGTTATATCCAAAGAGGATTTACAAATCTAATGTTTTGTTTCGGCTGTACTGGTGGCCAGCACCGCAGCGTTTATGCAGCCCAACATTTGGCGGAGCATATCTATGAGAAGTTTGGTGTTGAGGTGCAAGTAATCCATAGGGAACAGAATATTAATAAGGTATTAAAAAGGAAATAAATAGTTATCCACTACACTACATAGTAACATTATGGTAGAAATTTCAGGCAAAGCAAATAAAGATTCTGGTATGCAGGCAATGATTTTCGCCGCTGGTCTCGGCACTCGCCTTAAACCTCTTACTGACACCATTCCAAAGGCACTCGTCAGAGTGAGTGGAACACCAATGCTTGAACATACCATTCTAAATCTCAAAGCTGCCGGTTGTGAGAGGATTATTATTAATGTCCATCATTTTGCTAAACAGATAATTGATTTCCTCCATGTTAACGATAATTTCGGTATGGACATACAGGTCAGTGATGAGAGCGATTGTCTGCTCGATACTGGCGGCGGTCTCAAAAAAGCAGCTCCGTTGTTCTTGCCAGATGCTCCAATTCTTATACATAATGTTGATATATTGAGTAGTGTCGATTTGCGTGACTTATATATTAATAATGTGTTGGGCGATGCCACGTTGCTTGTCAGCAACCGCAAGACAAAGCGTTATCTGCTTTTCGATGACAATATGCGACTTGTTGGTTGGACTAACATAGAGACGGGTGAGGTAAAAAGCCCTTATTCCGGTCTCTGTGTATCAGATTGCAAGTGTCTGGCTTTTTCGGGAATACATATATTTTACCCTCGCTTGTTTCCTCTTATGGCAGACTTTCCCGATAAGTTTGGTATTATCGACTTTTACCTAAAAATTTGTGATAAGGTAATTATAAAAGGAGTAGAAAAAGCCAACTTAAAGATTATGGATATTGGAAAGTTGGATACATTATCAAAAGCTGAAACATTTATAAATCAAATACAATAAAAGAATAATGCAACAGAAAATTATCATTCTTGA
>JAJPYV010000288.1:2473-4196 GCA_021204735.1 Prevotella sp. | reverse complement strand
ATTCTGGATGAAGTAAAAGAAATTTATAATAGTGGGGATTACGATGCAGAATCCGCAAATCTTATAATGGATGAAATTTCAGTTCTTATCGGGGGGACTTATACTGATCTCATGACAATATATAACTCTTATGGACTATCAATCAGTGCGGAATGCAAAGATGAATACGCTGCACTTCTGGCAGCTTTTGACTTAATTATGTCGGAAATATATCAGTTAGATGAATCAAATAGTGAAGAATACGAAAATCTTAAGGCGGAAATTAAAGCTCAAATTGAGTCGACTATTCAGGAGTTTATCAAATTTGCTTTAACATTAGCAGACCCAATCAGTGCTGCCTATGTAGGTGATGTCATAATTCCTTCAACTGTAGAATATGGGGGTATTACCTATACTGTAACAAGCATAGGAGTGTGCGCATTCAACGGCTCTACTAACCTTACATCAATAGAGATACCAAGCAGCGTTACAAGTATAGGAGATAGTTCATTCTATAGCTGTACGAGCCTTTCCCATATAACATCACTAAACCCTGAACCTCCAGTATGTGGCAGTAATGTGTTCGATAGTGTAGATAAGACCACTTGTATATTGACTGTGCCTGCAGGATCAAAAGATGCATACGCAAGTGCTGATGTTTGGAATGAATTCAATAATATAGAAGAAACAGGAGAAGAAACCTCCTCATCATTTACATACGACAGCAATACTGAATTAGACACGGATTATTTAATCAATAACAAGATAACCGAACTCATAATCGGTGAGGATGTTGTATCAATTCCTGAGATATTCAGTCAAATGAAATACCTTGAAACTGTATATTACAACGCCGTAAATGCAGGTATAGCAGAAGCATTGGAAATCTTAAAGTCCATTTTTGCCAATTGTCCAAATCTCAAGACCTTTGTATTCGGAGATAAAGTCCAGGCAATTCCTGATTATCTGCTAAGAGACTGTGTCGGCATTGAGACTATCGAACTGCCAAGCAGCATAACAAGTATCGGGAAAAATGCTTTCGATGGCTGCACATGTCTGAAAGAAATTGTATTGCCAAGCGGTATCAAGGAAATTGGAATTGGCGCTTTCAAAGGCTGTATAAACCTGGAATCCGTTGAGGGATTTGGCAGTTTAAACATAACAGCCATTCCTGACAGTACTTTCCATGGATGTGTTGCTCTTGAGAAAATCGAAATTCCAAGCGGTGTAACAAGCATCGGCAATTTTGCATTCTACTATTGTGAGAATATCACCACAATTGAGATTACGAACAATATAACTATTATCGGTGACAATGCTTTCGGCAACTGTTCTAAACTCACTACTCTGGAATACAATGCAAAGAAGATTGAATCGCTCAGTGAAAATGCATTTTCCGGTTGCCCTATAACATCCATGACAATTGGCGAGAAAGTTGAGTTCGTTCCTATGGAGCTTAATCAACTTACTAACATTACAACTATTTATTACAATGCTGTTTCGGCTGACATCGCTATATCGGCAGAGACATTGCAGTCATTATTCTCTTATTTCAAGAACCTCACGAACTTTATTATCGGTGAGACTGTAAAGACAATAGTTGATTATGTATTGAAAAACTGTGTCTCCATTGAATCTATAGAGTTGCCAGGCAGTATTACAAGTATTGGAAAGGGGGCATTCCACGGTTGCACTGGTCTTAAAGAGATAAAAGGTTTCGGCAATTTGGGCATAACGGCATTGC
>JAJPYV010000288.1:0-2373 GCA_021204735.1 Prevotella sp. | reverse complement strand
GAGTTGCCGGGTGGTATCAAGGAAATTGGTATTGGTGTATTCGAGGGCTGCATAAAGCTCCAGGAGATAACAGGTTTCATCAACCTGAACATAACCGTCATTCCTGAAAACACTTTCCGTGGCTGTATTGCCCTTAAGAAAATCGAGTTGCCAAGCGGATTAATCAGTATCGGTGATTATGCTTTCGCAGGTCAGGAGGGGCAACCTATGACTCTTGAATCAATTTCATTTGGTGATGATTCTAAATTGCAGTCAATAGGAAATCATGCCTTCTACTACTGCGAGAATATCACATCAATTGAAATCACCAACAATATTACTATTATCGGTGACAATGCTTTCGGCAAGTGCTCAAATCTCGAAACGCTTATTTACAACGCCAAGAATAATGAATCATTTGCCTCGAATGCTTTCTCTGAATGTCCTGTCAAATCAATGACTATCGGCAAGGATGTTGAGGTCGTTCCTTCGGAACTCAAGCAGCTTACCAACATAAACACGATTTACTACAATGCTGTTAACGCTGAAATCTCGATATCGGCAGAAACATTGAGTTCCATTTTCGCCGAGTTCAAGAACCTCACGTCATTCATTATCGGTGAGACTGTCAAGACTATCGCCGACTATTTCCTGAAAAACTGTGTCTCTATTGAATCTCTTGAACTCCCAAGTAGCATTGAGAGCATCGGAAAGGGTGCATTACATGGCTGCACTGGTCTTAAAGAGATAAAAGGTTTCGGCAATTTGGGCATAACGGCATTGCCTGACAGTATTTTCCATGGCTGTACGGCTCTTGAATCTATTGAGTTGCCGGGTGGTATCAAGGAAATTGGTATTGGTGTATTCGAGGGCTGCATAAGTCTGAAAGAAGTTAAAGGTTTTGTCAACCTGAATATTACTGTCATACCTGACTATACGTTCCATGGCTGTATTGCTCTTGAACAAATCGAGTTACCAAGAGACTTAACAAGTATCGGAAATTATGCCTTTGCAGGTAAAGACGAGCCTATGGCTCTGAAATCAATCTCCTTTGATAATAACTCACAATTGCAGTCAATAGGCAAATATGCATTCTACTATTGCGAGAATATAACGTCAATTAAGATCACGAACAATATTACTATTATCGGTGCCGGCGCTTTCGCCAATTGTACAGGTCTTGCTGAGATATATTCTTTCTCCTCAACACCTGCCACATGTGATGGCAATGAGGTATTCAAAGGCATCCCAGAGACATGCGTACTGTATGTTCCTGCCGGTATGGAAAAAGAATATGGTGAATACAGCAGCAGCTATTCAGACACTTGGAATGTTCTTCCGAAAGTCCGCACTTTCCATAAGTTAGGCATAGCCATGGAGGAGAATTCTGATGTTGAGAACAACATTGAGGGTTACGGCTACACGACATATTACAATGGCAAATATACCTACACCTTACCTGCTGGAATGAAAGCAGCCGTAGTTAAATCTTCTGTATCTGATTTCAGCGATGAAATTGTTCCGACAATGTGCTGGCAGTATGACGGTGATAACGAGGAGAACGCTGTCATTCCTGCAAACACAGCTGTAATCATCTATGGTGATGTCAATGACTATATGTTAATGGTAGATTACGATGAGACTGCCACTAATGCCGACAAGTACGGTGTAATATCTTCCAAAGGTAATGTTCAGGAAAGCAACTTCCTCTATGGTTGTTGGGACACAAGCGAACTTTACTCTGATGATACGTACACTGAAGGCGTAACATACGCATACGCGGACAATGGCGGTAAGACAGTAGAAGGCTATCTGTTCTACAAGCTCGGCTTTGAATCTGAAAGTGACGGCGTGTGCAGCAACATAGGGTTCTATTGGGCAGAAGATGAAGGGAAGCCGTTCAACATTGCTGTAAAAGAGGTGTGGTTAGCATTACCGAGCAGCACGGGAGCAACAAAATACTTAGGCTTCAACTACAATGCCGATGAGGATATAGCGATAACAGATCCAGATCAGAGTGCAATCAATGCTATATTCTCCGACCAGTCCACAGGTGACGACCGTATATACAACCTCGGAGGTCAGCGTGTCAACAACATGAACCAACGTGGTATCTATATCGTCAACGGAAAGAAAGTAGCTAAAACAAGATAAAGTTGTAGTGACTACTGGTATCAATCATTAGGAGGGTGTGTCATTTGTTTTATGGCACACCCTCCTCTCATAATTCATGTATAAAGTCTTAATCTTCTGGTCCTTTCCTGTTTTCGACAGCCATTTTAAGAATCGCCATTACAGGTATTTGTAGTGCTGATTTTTGTACTAATTTTGCTTACGCGAAGGAAAATTAGTACCTTTGGAGTATGTATATACAGCGAAATAAGAACAAGAGCG
>JAJPYV010000176.1 GCA_021204735.1 Prevotella sp. | reverse complement strand
TCAAAATCTATAGGATTCACCTTATGCGGCATCGCACTGGAACCTACCTCGCCTGCCTTAATCTTCTGCTTGAAATACTCCATTGAAATATACATCCAGAAATCTCTGTCAAGATCTATCAGGATAGTATTTATGCGACGAATGGTGTCAAACACTTCTCCCAAACAATCGTAGTTGCTTATCTGGGTAGTCCACTGCTCACGCAGCAAACCTAATTTCTCGCTTACGAACCTATCTCCTATCTCTTTCCAGTTATATTGCGGATATGCCACATGATGGGCATTGTAATTGCCTGTAGCTCCACCAAATTTCGCAGTAAACTTACATTTCTCAAGCGATTCAAGTTGTTCACCAAGACGATAGGCAAACACCATTATTTCCTTGCCAAGTCGTGTAGGGGTAGCTGGCTGACCATGTGTCTTTGCAAGCATCGGTACATTCTTCCATGTTTCAGCATATTCAGTAAGCAAACTTATAATTTCCTTTATCTGTGGAATATACTCTTCTCTCAATGCTTCCTTCACGGAAAGCGGAACTGATGTATTGTTTATGTCCTGTGAAGTGAGCCCAAAATGTATAAACTCCTTATATTGCTCTATATTGCCTATGGCATCAAACTGCTCCTTGATATAATACTCTACTGCCTTTACGTCGTGATTTGTTATGTTCTCGATTTCCTTAACACGGGCAGCTCCATTTTCGTCAAATTTCCGATAAATATCACGCAACCTTTCAAATAGAGAATGATTAAATGTTGTCAATTGTGGTAAGGGCAACTCACAGAGGGTGATGAAATATTCAATTTCAACACGTATGCGATAACGTATAAGAGCGTACTCTGAAAAATAATCTGCAAGTCTTTCTGTCTTGCCCCTATAACGGCCATCTATTGGGGAAATGGCTGTCAATATATCAAGATCCATAAACTAATACTCTATTCCGTTGCAAAATTAATAATTATAATCGATTTAACTGCAAATATTGTGTTATAAAAGTTTACATGCACTGTTTTTTTGTCTGTTCAAATCAAAAAAGTCTCTTTTAATCAATTGTAGATCTATCAATTTATAAGGGTATTAATATAAAAGTAACAATCCCGCAAATCCACTATAGCATATCATCCTTATAGGATTTATTTTGAAATGCCACGTTCCAACCATTGTAGCTATAAACAGAAAACAACTTATGCAAAACTGCCACATATTCACAGATGGAGCACTGAAATTCTCTTGCGTCAACAGCAGCAAAGTGGCTGCTCCTAATAGTCCTACTACTGCAGGCCTGAGGCCGGAAAACACGTTTTGGACAATTGAGGTTCTCATGTATTTAAGCAACACCTTTGCTATCAAAATCATTAATATCAACGATGGTAGAATAAGTGCAACTGTTGCCGTAACACTGCCAAGTATAGACATACCATAACCAAAACCTGCATTATGCACCGCTGAATAGCCACAATATGTAGCGGAATTTATTCCTATCGGACCCGGTGTCATCTGACTGATAGCCACAATGTCGGTAAACTCTCCAGTAGAGAGCCAACCATGATTGTGAACTACTTCTCCTTGTATAAGCGACAACATACCGTAACCGCCACCGAAGCCGAACAGACCTATCTGAAAAAATGTTATAAAAAGTTTTAAGAATATCATAACTATAAAAAAGTTTCATTCAGTGGGTTTTATATATTGCCCATAAACAAATCCGCCAATACCTGCGAGTAAAACAATCAGTATCGGGGAGACACCGAGCATCCATATCGCCAACGCACAGGCTATTGGTATCCAACAGTTGGTGAACGTTATCTTCGCACTCTTTCCGAGTTTGAATGTTGGTACTGCAATAAGAGCTACCACTGCTGGACGTATTCCACGGAATATCGCAGCTATAACCTTGTTGTCTTTAAACTCATGGAAGAACATCGCTATCGCCAAGATAATTATGAACGACGGCAATGCCGTTCCAACACAGGTGCAAAGTGCACCACGTAACTTCTTCAGACGGTAGCCAATGAAAACACTCATGTTTATAGCTAAAACACCAGGACAACTTTGCGCCACCGCCAAGATATCAAGAAAGTCTTCCTTGCTCACCCACTTGTTCTTGTCAACAACTTCTGCCTCTATAACGGGAATCATTGCATATCCTCCTCCAAGCGTGAACAAACCTATCTTGAAAAACGTCTTGAACCCTTCCAAATAAAAATTATTTGTTGCCTCGCTCATACATTATTATATATTACTCTAAAACAAGTTGCAAACTTACAAAAATATTTCCTAACTCATGGTTTTTGTTTGTACGAAATTGTCTGACGAAATATAATACGCCATTTTGTCGCAGCAAAACAGACAAATTGACAGAACACGAATAGTGGTACACAACTTGCAATATATAGGGTGAAAGCCGATGTGAAAACGGAGGCATGAGTGAAAAAATTGATAATTAACTTAAAAGAAAAGGAGATATAATTATGTTACCAGTTAATCGTAGAGACCAGTGGTTGCCAGAAGTTTTTAATGATTTCTTTGATACTGACTTCATGCCTAAGACAAAGGCTACAGCACCGGCAATCAACGTAAAAGAAAGTGATGTTGACTATGAAGTTGAAGTTGCCGCTCCTGGTATGACGAAAGATGACTTTAATGTACACATCAATAAAGATGGCGACCTCACAATCAAGATGGAAAGTCGTAAGGAAACAAAAGACGAAGACAAGAAATCCCACTACCTCCGCCGTGAATTTGCGTACAGCAAGTTCGAGCAGACTCTGATACTGCCTGATGATGTGAAAAAGGAGGAAATTTCTGCCAAGGTTAACGATGGAGTACTTACAGTAGTGCTTCCAAAAATGAAGAAGGAAGAAGTAAATGTGGTTCGCCAGATTACAGTAGATTAGTTTTATAGAGTTGTTTATTTGACCCGGACGTGATAAGCGTCCGGGATTTTTTTTGTTTATTTGCAAGGAAACAGCATGAGTATAGATTAAAAAAGTATAAATATGTTAATGAAATACGTAAAGTTATATTAATTTTTCATATTTTTGCACCAAAGAACTATGAGAATACAAGCAGATTGGATGTTGAACACAAAACATTCATTTCTGTAAAATGGCAATAATTAAGAACTTAATATACTGAACCAAATCAAAATGTGTATGAAATTTCATCAAAAAACACGTTACTTATTGCTTCTGTCATTGGCACTTGTTATGCATCTTGCCGTATTTGCACAAAATGTGTCAGTCAAAGGTGTGGTAATTGATACAGACGGTGAGCCTCTCATCGGTGCTTCTGTTCTGCAAAAAGGCACTACCAACGGCATAACGACAGACATAAACGGTGAGTTCAAAATCTCTGTTCCTAACAAGTCTACCCTTGTTGTATCTTACATAGGTTATGAGACAATAAACGTATCGGTAAACGGACGTTCATCAATATCCGTAACACTCCAACCATCTTCATCAATGCTCGACGAGGTTGTCGCTATTGGTTACGGTACAGTGAAAAAGAGAGACCTCACAGGGGCTGTATCGTCAGTAACGGGCAACGACCTCGCCACGGTGCCGGTAACTTCTGCCGCTGCTGCTTTGCAGGGTAAGGCTGCGGGTGTGAACATCGTTACTCAGAACAACGCTCCTGGCGCAAGTCTGAATATTACCGTGCGTGGCGGTACGTCTATCACACAGGACACCGAACCGCTTTATATTGTCGACGGTTTTGAGATGTCAGACGCTTTGACAAACATTGATATCAACGATATTGAGACTATCGACGTGCTCAAGGATGCTTCCTCAACGGCAATCTATGGTGCCAAGGGTAGCAACGGTATCATTGTTATTACTACTAAGTCGGCACAAAAGGGCAAGACGAAGGTTGATTACAATGCGTATTTCTCTTTCGACACTCTGTCTAAGAAACTCGACATGCTTAAGAATGCCGCTGATTATGTGGCTTACCAATATGAATATGCCGAACTCAATGGTAAGACTTCAATGTGGAGTGTCGGCTATGATGATGCCTACGGCGTTGACCAACCGGATTTCTACTCTGGCGTTTACAGTCGTATAGCAAGCCGCTATGGTGATTCATACGCCGTTGACTGGCAGGATGAGGCTTTCGGTGGCTCTGCTCTGACACAAAACCACAACGTAAGCATTTCTACCGGCAACGATAAGACACAGATGCTCATATCTTACAACT
>JAJPYV010000141.1 GCA_021204735.1 Prevotella sp. | reverse complement strand
GATAAAGAGTCTCCTATTGTTATTTGTGGAATTGGACTTGCTGATGATTCAAATCTTATAAAAGGAATTGTTGAGTTCATTAAATCACAGTATTTAAACAATGTACAACGCATAGAACTTCATGTATATGTGAAAGACATGAATGAAGAAACTTTCTTTGAAAAATTGAACCGTTTAGATTCAATAGACACCATAGAACGTGAACTGGGGCAACTTTATTCTATTAAAGACAGAACTACTTGTCTTGAATCCAAAGGTGATTATACCAGTCAGGATATAATACATCAGTTATTCACTCGTATGGCTTTTTACAAACATGATATAAATCAATGTAATAATGAAATAGGTTATTGTCATATTGCTTTTTATCAGATGGGCACAGGTTCGGAGTATGTTAATTTCCCAACAGCTCAAACAAGAACAGAACTTGCTTTAAATGGATTGATTTCAATACCATCTACACTTAAGAAGGATGAAAATTATTTTATTGGATTTGGAACAAAAGGTGTGAAAAATCCTGATGGCTACATTCATCCTATGGCAATGGCATACAACAATCTGTACGGCAATGAAAAAAATGAAGGATTTAATTCATACACCAGTTCTTTGTCTGTAACTAAAAAATTTGCGTTCAAACAGTCTCAACTCCTTACTTCAATATATGAAAATGCCAACTGGGTTACATTCCTAAATCCTGAAGTGGATATAAACTTCTTTTATCAACAGGATTTATATGTGGTTCATTATACTGACCAATATAGTATTAATGCTAAATATGATAGTATTACTGTCACAAAACATATACGTCTATATGAAAATATTCTTCAAAAATCATATCAACATTATACTCTTTCAGAAGATTTGTTCCCGCAGTTTAATGAGATAATGAAGAACTATTTTAATTGTTTGAATGGCAGTTGGATGTTGCGTCTCGTTAATCAAAGTGAGAGCAAAGTACGCGAGAAAATGAGTTTGGTAGCTACAAGTATTGTAATGCAGAAATTTCTGCAGCGCAATATCAATATAATATGGATACCAATCTCGTTAGAAGAAATTCTTCGTGTAACTGGTGAGATAGGTTTGAAAATGGATAGTATTTTTTCAAAGAAATCACTTGGAGTAAAGGGGGTTATGTCTGATGATTTGTTGATGATAGGACTTGATGCGACTAATAGCGATTCTCCTATTTTATATTTTTATCCTATTGAGGTAAAGGTATCAAATAATCCCTCTAATACTCCATCTAAGGCTGATAAAGGCTCCAAACAAGTGTGTCATACATGGATGCAGTTTAAGGAGCACTTGTTCCAAAAAACAGATTTTGAATCAAAAATTTATCGTACTTTCTTTGCTTCTCAATTTTTGGTTAATTCTGACAAACTATATGCTAACAAACTATTAACTCAAGAAGTTTATGATACTATCGATTCATGTAGATATGCACTTCTTAATCTTAAATGGGATATAAATGAAGTTCTACCTCAAAAGGAAATGGGCGTTGCGGCGGTTGTTTCTTTTATAAGTACTGCATCACATAGTATTGAGACAAAATTGGTAGAAGATGTTCCTATATGTGAAATTCTTTTCTCAGAATCTGAATGTTTTGAATTTGTTGCTAACCCAACCAAAGATATCTTGTCTTTCTTAACTTATCAAACAATACTTATTGATAATCAAACAATGGATGTTTTGTCAAGGCCTGAAGGTATAGTTATTCCTCAAAAGGAAATACCAAATCAATCGTTTTCTGAAAAAATAGATGATGAAGAAAATTATGAAGATAATGCTCAAGAAACTATTGAAGAAACAAGAAAAAATCAAGATGTTGAATTTACTTCGACTTCTAATGTTGAAAATACTATTGTTGAACCAATACGAATTGTTGTCGGTAAAATAAAAGGTAAAACAGAGGATGTTGTTTTTGAGCCCAACAACACTAAAATGGTTTCACACCCTAATATGGGAATTATTGGTACTATGGGAACTGGAAAAACACAGTTTGCAAGGTCTGTGATAGCTCAGTTTGCTAAGGAAGGAGAACATAATGTTGGTGGTCATCCAACTGGTCTTTTAGTTTTTGACTATAAGGGTGATTACAAGGATAAAGAATTTCTCGATGCTGTTGATGGCAAGAGTTATAAATTTAATTATCCTTTCAATCCTCTTAAACTGGTTGTTAACGAAGATGTGGAAGGTATGAATTTACCTGCTATTACGGCTGATCGAATAGCAGATTCTTTTGCAAAGGCTTACGGACTTGGCTTAAAACAACAAAGCAACATTAAACAGATAATCATAGAGACGTATGCTGATGCTGGAATTACGAGAGACCCATCTACATGGAAAAATACAGCTCCTACAATAACTCAAGTTATTGAAAAATATTTTAATACCTATGATGCAAACGACAAAGCATACGCTTTGTTTGATAAACTTCGTGATTATACTATTTTTACTGATGACCCAGCGCAATGTGTTTCTATGTTTGAATGGCTTAATGGAGTTCGTGTAATTGACCTTACATTATATCCTGATGATACCAAGAAAGTGATTGTTTCTCTAATTCTTGATTTGTTCTATGCGGAAATGCGTCAGTTGGGTGGTAGTAAACAAATTGATGGTTATAGGGAGTTGCGTGCAATGATACTCGTAGATGAGGCACACCAGTTCCTTAAAAAGGATTTCAATTCATTCCGTAATATAATCAGTGAGGGTAGAATGTTTGGTGTGGGCATGATATTATCTACACAGAATATGAGTGATTTTAAAACGAGTAAGGAAGATTACTCCCAATTTATTTTAAGTTGGGTTATACATCATGTTAATTCAATAAGTAAAGCTGAAATTTCGAATATCTTTGGAGCCAACGATTCAAATTATGAACGTTATATGGAGTTTATTAATAAGGCTAAAATTTTTGAGAGTATTTGTAAAATAGGACAACGTGTATGGGGAATCAGGGACATTCCTTTCTTTGAACTTGTTAAAACAGATTCAAGATTTACCAATTAATAAATTTCGTTTTTCAAAACAGCAATTATATAGAATCGATAAGATTAACAATTCCCTTAACCTGTTTTCGCCAATGCGTAAGCAGAATTTAAGTTCCTTTGTTCACTTGCTATTTGACTCTATGACCTCGTTCGCCCAATCTAAACTGCACCCAATAGTTAGACGGGGCTTATTTTATATTCACTGATGCGCCTTGTTTTTGATGAAAAACTTACACCGATTTTGTATAGTTTGCGGTTATCGGCGGCAAAAGCAAGCATATATTCTTTGGTGTCTATTTGGGCAAGAGCCTTCTCTGCCGATGTGTCAACTTTCAGTTCCATTATATAAAGATAGTCTTTTGTGTGCAGGACTATATCAATGCGCCCATCAGTTGTCATATACTCCACTTCCACATAGAAACCCATAAGGCGGAATATCAGATACATCGTGTTCTGAAAGTAGATCTCCAACTCCCCTGCCAAGGCATATTTGCCGCCATCAAGAAACGTTTTCAGACTTGACATGAAACCCTCTGGATTGCCATCCATGACATCACAGACAAAACTTTCAATGTATGATGTACTGCTATCCCCATTTGTATATAAGGGAAGTAATGACTGCATGAAACCCTCCTCAACCTCACGGTTAGGAAAATCAAGCTGATAACTCTTGAAGAGTTCATTATATTTTTTTATAGTAAGGTATCCGCTCTGGTACAAGAGGGGAATTGGGGAGGACTTAAAAGAATCTACCTCACTGAGAGCCTTTGCCGGCACACGGTCTAGCTGCAGATTTTTCAGATTATAGTCGTTTTTCCGTAACATCTTCACAAGGAACGACGGTGTGCCTGTGCGATACCAGTAATTATCAAATTCTTTGCTTTTCAATGTGTTCAGTAGACTGAAAGGATTGTACATTCCCACGGAATTGGGAGCAAAATGATAACCGTCGTACAACTGTTCTAATTCCGCGCACGCTTCATCGTATGTCATCGAGTTCGCCTCGGCAAGTTCCTTTATGGATTTATCAAAATAAGTGTGCAGCTCCTTTTCTGATATACCGCAGATGTCGGCATATTGGCGTTTTAAGGTAATGTCCTCTAAATTATTTAAATCACTAAAGACACTCAAATGACTGAATTTCGATACGCCAGTCAGAAATGCGAAACGGATGTATTTGCTTTGGGTTTTCAATACAGAGTATATTGACT
>JAJPYV010000034.1 GCA_021204735.1 Prevotella sp. | reverse complement strand
CCGATGTTATATCATTCTCCTCATTGTTACTGTTCCTTATATAAAACGAACCGTTTGCATCCTCATCGTAAACATAGTTAGGTCTTGGTTGACACTCAAAAGGATATACATGGTAATCTTCACCATCCCAACCAATATGGTCAATGCCCATAGTAGGATGGTCAACATCAAGTACCTCATATTTGTGATACTCATTTCCTGCGGGGAAAATCAGGTCTCGGCAGTGGTCCCATTTCAATCCATCTGACATTATATATTGTGGTGTGGCATCGAACTTCGCATTATCCCACCTGCCGTTTTGCAACACCACTGTCTTGATTTGCGCCTCATAGTCGGTAACGCTCAAAGAACCGTATTTCAACTCCATCGACACTTGTTGATGTGCCTTGTTAACATCAATATCGGTATTTGCTGACACACTCATCTGCAAGTCCATTTTCTCCTCTGTAACCATGAAATAGGCTACAAACACAGGGCGCACATCATCATTCTCGTCATATACGGTTACTTTATAGTTACCGCTCATCCTCAGACTGCAATTCTCATTGGGTATCGTAAGGGTGTAATGGGTATAAAGTACGTTGGTGTTTATCGACTCCTCATAGTCGTCGATAGTGTTGCCTTCTGCAAAACCACTCACATAATCACTCGTAAACAACTGGTCTGACACAGTCCAATCTGCCTCGCAATGCTCAATCTTATAGGCAAACCTGCGGTAGGTGTGCGTAAGGTCATCAAAACTGATGTACAGTCTGTTGTTTACAGATGAATTGTTTAACTTTACCACTGGCATGGAAAGCCAATCGTCTCCTGCCACAACCTGCAATGTAGCGATGTCCTTGTCGAATATCTCATGCCTTTGGGAAAACGATGGAACAACATATAACACTGCAACTAATAATATTCCGATTATCTTTTTCATATCTTGTTATATTAATGCAAAACTATCTTATTTATTGGTATTTATAAACATACTGTAACCGACTGCACATTATTTTGACACAAAGACCGAAAGCACTAACTCCCGGTCTTTGAACATATAGAAATCACTCGTTCTTCGTAACTCTGAACCAATCTGCATCAACCCAGCCACGGTTTGTCTTGCCTGCCGGTTCCGCTGCCACGAATCCTATCTTGGCTCCTATCCATTTGCCTTCACGCATAGTGAATGCCTCACCTGCGTCCTTGTATTTCTTACCGTCCTTGCTGTATGCAAAACGACAAATGCCATCACTAACTACCATGCGTAGATATATGTCCTCATGGATTGCTGGCTGATAATCAATCTGATCCACTTCCGTTGGTTTCAGTTGCTCTATAACATCAACCTTTTCAGCACTGCCCTTGTCCGCTTTCTTGCATGTTACCTGCTGCAATTGAAACTCGTCGCCTACTCTCTTGACAACAAGTGCGGAATAGTCAAGTCCCATCATTATTATACCACCTAACTGATTCTGGTCTTTTGCTGTCATACGTATCTTCGCTGTTGCCGTAAAGTTGTCCGTAGGTGTCTTCTGGAGCAAAAGATTTGGAACTTCCCAAAAGTTGACAAAATTCTCACTCAACTTATGGGTATATATGCGGAATGTGCCGTATGCGGTTGGCATACCAAACTCTTGTTTGTAGTTTGCGTGCCACTGCCACTGCTTGCCCATAACTGGCTCGTTGAATTCATCGCTCTCAACTGGGTTCTGGATAGCTACTGTGCCTGATGTCTTTGGTTTCTTGTAAGTCATAACTGGCTCTCCACAATAGTCGCCATCCTCGTCAACGCCCATCACCGGCCAATTGTCTTTCCATGTAACTGGTTGCAGATGTACTACTCGCCCGTATGCGCCCTTGTCCTGGAAATGCAAAAACCAATCCTCGTCAAATGCTGTGTGTACCCATGCACCTTGGTGAGGCCCGTTCACTGATGTGTTTCCTTGTCTTAACACTACCTTACTTTCGTACGGCCCGTATGGGCTCTTTGACCGCATAACTAACTGGAAGCCTTCAGTTACTCCTCCTGCCGGGCACATTATCCAATACCAACCATCACGCTTGTAGAATTTCGGACCCTCGCATGTACGGTTTTCTGTTCCATTTCCGTCAAACACCATTACTGGGTCACTGATGGCTTTTGTTCCGTCGGCTGACAGTTCACGTACTACTAATGTTGAGGCGAAATTAATACGACTGTTTGCCCAAGCTGACACGAGATAACAACGACCGTCTTCATCCCACAATGGAGTGGTGTCTATCATTCCCTTTCCTGGTATCACGCATACAGGGTCATCCCAATCTCCTGCCGGGTCTTTTGTCTTCACCATAAATACACCGTAATCGGGGTCGCCCCAATAGATATAAAACTCGCCATCGTGATAGCGTATGCTCGGTGCCCACACGCCATTGCCATGTGATGGGTTGTCAAATTCCTCTGCCGGCTCCAACTTCTTCAACGCATGGCCGATTATCTCCCAATTCACCAAATCCTTGGAATGCAATATCGGCAGTCCGGGGATACAATTGAAAGAACTTGCTGTTAGATAATAGTCCTCTCCAACTACACAAACGTCTGGATCACTGTAGTCAGCGTCAATCACTGGGTTCGTGTATGTTCCGTCTCCATTGTCTGGACACCACACCTCCGACTTGTATTGGGCATTCGCTAAAAACGGTACGAAGGCCAACGCCATCAATAAAACTTTTTTCATGTTATTATCTTTATTTGTTAATTAATTTCTATTCTTATATTAAATGAGGAACACTGCTTATCAAATCGTTTTCACAAAAGCGTTTTCCATATACTCAAATTTTAGTTTATAATTCACATCATGCACAACACTCATTAGCAAGTCTGGTTCTTTATCGTCATGCTTTATGGCATTTGCTACATGCCCCATAGTCCTCCGCAAATTCATTTCCACACATGGGTGCAACAGAAATTGTCCATTATTTGCATCTGCAACAATCATCATGTCAATGCCGAAAGGCCCATTATAAATATTCTTGAACTTTTCAGACAAATATTCCACTATGCATTGTCTTATTTGCGTAAGTATTTCCACTGGTATATATTTGCAAACCAACGAAACTTTCTTATCTTCTGTTGTGATTATATTACCTGTATATATTCCGTTTTTGGTATCAAATACAGAAATGCCCTGATATTCTATAATCCCATCCCCATACATATAAAACTCCAATGCAAAATCTTTTACCTTATTGTAATATGGTTCTACCATTATGCCACCTTGATTGTGCAATGTACTCTCTATCCAGCCCCTAATAGAATCACTAATGCCTTGTTCAACTGATAAATAGCGCAAACCTCGCCCATTACTGCTCCATAGTGCCTTCACCACAACATGAGAATATTCAGCAAGCAGACTTTCTAAGTCTCTCATATTATCTACATAAAAACTCTTGCCACATGTTTGTTGTACTGTGCCGTCACATAAATAACTAAGCAAACCTGCGGCTGTCCTCCTACTTGACAACATTCTTATGTTCAATAGGTCTTCTTGTGTAGGAATGATGTCCGCGTTAATTCCTGCCTCAACAAGAGTGGTGCATACTTCTCTGTCCCACCCCCATGGTTCTATCTTGGTGAAATACAGATTTTTCAAGTCATTCTTTGTGAGAAACAGCACGTCGGCATGCTCTCTTTTCACTTGTCTCACAGCTTTTATTGCGAATGCCACATCATCCACCAATACACAATCTGCGTCATCTGCCCACAACGCCGGCAGAAATCCCATATTTATTCTAAGCTCCTGAACGGCATGTGGCAATGTGATATTCGGTCTGTTGTATGCCAATACCACATCATGCTCTGGATTGAAAATATGTAATTTCACGATAGATGACTTGTTTATACCGCAAAGATAGTTTAAAATTTCGATTTTAAGAAACAATTGAAAAAGAGTTTTAATTTTATTCAATCATTTCTTATATACGGGTTCACTATGATAACTGTTTTTAATTCAAACTTTTTTGTATAAATCACTAAATTTTACTACTTTTGTGCCCGATTAAGACTAACGCATAAAATCAGGTTAAATGAATATATCTTACAAATGGCTTAAAGAGTACGTGGATTTCCAACTTACACCGCAGGAGGTTTGCGATGCTCTTACTTCTTTGGGACTCGAAGTTGACGCTCTCGAAGAGGTTCAAAGCATTAAGGGTGGACTGAAAGGTTTGTATGTCGGTAAGGTTCTCACTTGCGA
>JAJPYV010000308.1 GCA_021204735.1 Prevotella sp. | reverse complement strand
CACATATATGAATGAATATATAACAGTTGAGCAAAGAAAATCCTTCGGATTGGAAGGCGATAACTCAGCGCCTTCTAATTCTTCTAACAAATCATCGTCTCTATCGAAATTCCAATCAAGGATAAGAGCTTTAAAAGTAGACATTGATCGTACTGTATCTTCCAAAGTCTCAAGATTATCAATCGGCAAAACCGATAGACCTTCTTCACAAAGCCGTCTATACAATTTATATTCAAAACCGCCCTTCTCTAAAACCTTGTCATCAGCAAATAAAATTACTCCATTCATAATTAGGCCTCCTCACCATTAAACTTTATTATAAAATTAGCTCCAGGAAGTACCTTGTTCCTATCATCCTCTATAACTGAAATCTCAGCGTTTATCCTTGTAAGGAGTTCACGTGCTATATATAGCCCAAGACCTCGACCTTCAGATTTCATGGACACAAATTCATGGAAAATCAACTCTACAATGTCATCTCTAACCCCATTTCCGTTGTCTGCAACGACGAGCGTTCGTTCTTTTGGATTTAATTTGAAAAACATTTCCTTGTCCTGAGCTCCTTTTGCATTAAGCCAGTAAACAGCATTGTCGACAAGATTTATTATCACTTGCAATATCAATCCTATGTTTGTCATTACAATGAAGTCATCCTTTATAGACATGACATTCGTTTCAATCTTCCCGTCTATCTCATACCTAAAATACCTCGTGACTTTCTTAATGCAATTCAATATTGACACTTTCTTGATTGCCTTTCGTTGAATCTTAAACAAAGGCTGGATTAACTGCATGTCATCATACACTATTGCCAGTCTTTCTTCTAAATCTTTTAGGAAGGTTATAAGTTCGTCATTCTTGATTGAATCTACTTTCAACTTTAAGATTGTGTCCCTGACATTCTCTCTCATGAGTAGGAGTAATCTCAAAGAATCGTGCGAAGATTTCTCCACAGCCATACCTAATCCGGCCAAATCTTCCACAACCACAACCTTATCCTCCATTGTCGCCAGGTAATTGGTATATGTATTCACAAATTTCTTTGCGGTCTTAACAGTGTTTTTGTCATCTATCCTTGCCAATGATTCCTTCAGTTCATCAAATGAATCCGTCAATGCCTTCTTGGATAGAACAGACAACTTCTTTTTCGCTATCTCATTTTTTGCTTTGTCTATTTTCATCTCGGTATTGAAAACCTGTGTCACAGCCGTAACCATTTTAGTAAAGTCATCGTATGCGCCATTTATGTTTACAATACCCTGACGATTAGAAGCGTCTTTTAATAAATGGTTCTTTTCCTGACTGATATATACAAAACCTGTAAGATCATTATAACTGACAAAATAGCCCGCCTTAACAGTCGAGCGCAGTTTGTCCAAATTAAGCCAATCTATCCCTTTCTCTCCGTATGGATATACCCTTACGCCATCTCGCAATACATACACAAAGTTATCTTTAATGAATTTTGTAAGATCCTCATTCAAAAGCGTCTTGTCAGGCTTCCTCAAATCGAAGGCATAAAAAGAGAAGGCAAAAGGACCACAACCTAATTTTTCCTTGTCCTCGGCTATTTTTATACCCTTTAAATCATAATGATATTCAGAGCGCTCTTCTTTATTAAGAAGATTAAATTTTCTCTTTAAACATCTTTGAGGATTTTTAGACGTATACTCAAAATCTATGATCCCTTCTTCATTTATTGACCCTATTATAAAGTATTGCGCACGGTCTATCACATCATCGAAAGTTATGATTTCGTCTGATTTAAAAATCTTCCCATCTACGTACATCTGCACATCAAAATCTCTCTTGACTTCAATACCAAGTGATGCTGCGTTCCTATCAATCGGAGGCATCAACCTCTGTATATTTTTGTACAAATTATCAAAATCATTCTTTGACCATTTCTCACGGAGATTGTAGATTTTAATAGTTGTCCCTGAATCTCTTAAAATCTCCTCGGCCGGACTGTTTACATACCACGTATTTTGGACATCCTCCAGAAGTTTATGTGCCAAAACTTTTTCAGAGTTAAAAAGATTTATGTCCTCCGGGTCATATTCAGAAAAATCCATCACTAATTTCACCTCGTTCTCCCCTTTAGACTTAGTGTATAATTCTATTTTCTCTCCAAGTTTGTGGATTGCGAAACGGCCAATTCCCTTTTCCCCTTGAATAACTCTTCCTTTAGGAGTATAAGATTCTTTACGTTTCTTTTTATCATATTTATTCGGTGTAGCAGGACACATCCATACATCCTTAATGGTCTGCAATGTCATACCGCAACCATTATCTTTAATTTCTATGTATGACATCTCCTTATCTGACAGATATTTGAGTCCCATATTACATGTATTACTAAAACGGACTTCAGCTGATGGGGAATCCGCATCATAGCAATTTTTAAGGAGCTCTATAACCGCAATAATCTTATCAGTGATCAACTGATCCCCGAGTAAGTTCATCAGTCTAGCATACGGCCTGAATGGCGCACTGTTTTGCTCTATTACCGCCATAACTACTTCTTCTTCATTATTATTATAAATTCGTCAGGATATACTTTTTTACAATTTCTGTTCTCCATTGTCGTAAACTTACCTGTTTTCTCATCCCTCAAAGTCGGCATAAGTTTGAACGGAATATTTCGTTTAATTACCTCGACTTTCATGAATCCAGCCTTACACAAATATCCGTACAGAACTTCAGCAGACTTGACATGGACATTTCTCAATGTAGTGTTACCTATTACTACACAAGCGACACCTCCTGGTCTAAGAATCCTTGCCATTTCATACGAGACAGCCAATATGTCATTGAAATAATTCGCCACATCAAATGCGAGTTTCTTTTCTTTGCCATACAACTCGTTTACTATCTTCTTCCCCAAAAAACTGTTTTGAATATCTATCGATTTATTCCCGGAATATGATGTCCCGATAAATGGCCTCCTGAACTTTGTTATGTCTGAGAAATAATTCATCCAATATCCTGTTAACTGATGTATGTCGGCATACTCATACGAAGTAACATACGGAGGCGAAGTTATAATAACGTCTGCAGATTCATCCTTTAACTCCGTATGTCTTGCATCTGAAAGACGAATATTGCACTCAATATCTATAAATCTCTTCTTAGATAATTCATTATAAAATTGCTTATTCCCTTTAATCATGCTGGTGCAATGCTGTTTGAACGCCAAGAATGGATCCTGAATGTTTTTATTCGGATCTTTCTGTGCCTTTGTACTTGACTGAAGCCACCATGAACAGCTTTTCAATATATGAGAGATAGCGACCAAGAAAAAATCTTTTATGTCGGTATCCGACTCCTCTGAAGCCAATTGATACAAATATGCGATTTTGCCTTTTTCTTCCTCTCTAAACCAGTAATCCAACCTTTCATGGACTTTCAGTCCAACGAAACGTTCCCTGTCATAGCCTTTAAATTTAGCTACATAACCACTGTAATGCTTTTCTAAGTCGTCCGGTTCTATTGGAGTAGTTTTAACTTTCGTAATCAATACGGCTATCGGATTAATGTCCGTGCCGATGGATTTACACCCATGTATTTTCGCCTCCACCAATGTGGTGCCACACCCCGCAAACGGGTCGGCGACTGTTTTCCCTTCTCCGGCATAACTCTCAATCAGTCTTTTGACCACGTCCGGAAGGAATTTAGCCGGATATCTGTGGTATCCGTGAGTCCATCGCTCAATTGATCGAACACTGCTGAATGCCCAACCGTTATCAACCGATATATTGTCAAAATTAGGATATCTCATATCGTTTTGAAGTCTATATCAGCATCGTGCATCTGCAGGGCGGTGTTGGTCTTGAGGGGGTCATTGCCCATGAAAAGACGGTCGAGAGCGATTACTTTGTCGGGATGTTCCGCAAGAACAGTATCGATAATCTCCTGTGACACAGTTTCGAGAATAAGAACAAGTTCATTGCCATTCACAGTATAATAACCATCTTTTTTCACGATGACGCTGTTCAAATCTTTACCACTCTTAAGTAACAACTCATATATCATATTTTGCGTGGTGGCAGTCTCAGCAATCGGGTCGACAAACTCTATCAACTGCTGTTGCCATTCCCCTTTATTTGAACCCTTGATTTTACGCCACTGTTTGAAGTTGCTGTCGGCCAATTTAAATACCTTAAAACCAAGGTCAGGCATCATAATAGACCCTTCAAATGCAGATTGCTTAGTCTGTTCTGCC
>JAJPYV010000113.1 GCA_021204735.1 Prevotella sp. | reverse complement strand
ATAGTCTATATCTTTGTTCTTGTTACACTATTATATATTGGATCTCTATCTGTTAAAAAAGAGGAAAATCCTCTTTACAGGTGCTAACGATTCTACTGCAAATATAATCATTAAATCAAGAAAAAACCAATTTTTCGTGTCGTATTTAAAGTATTTTAAATGTCTTTTTCTCAAAAATGCGCACATTAAAATCAAGTGTGCAACTTTTTGCCGAAAAACGTGTCTAAATTGCTGATTTACAATATTATGGAAATTGCACACTCAAAGAAAAAATGTGCAATTTATATCCTTTTTTTTCTCTCACTTGTCCTCTTTTTTACATAGAAAAATTGCAAAATTACTGCATATTTATTCTTTATATAAACGCAAATATATATAAATAGTTTTTACTTCTTTTTAATGCAATAAAGGTAAATTTTCTCGTATGACTTGCGGAAAAAACTTTTGCTCTAACTCATGTACTTTTTCGGCAATCGTTTCGGGTGTGTCATCGGGCGAAACGGGTGTCCTGAACTGTGCTATGATGTCGCCGTTATCATATTTTTCATTCACATAATGTATAGTTATTCCTGTTTGTGTCTCGCCTGCGGCCTTTACTGCCTCATGCACATGAATACCGTACATGCCCTTGCCGCCAAACTTAGGGAGAAGGGCTGGGTGGATGTTTATTATCCTATGGTCGTATTGCCTGATTAAAAATGCTGGTATCAGAAAAAGAAAGCCTGCGAGTATGATGTAATCAATATGGTTTTCTCTCAGCAATGACATGATAACCTGCTCATCATTAAATTCCTGTTTCGTCAAAACTGTGCTTGGCACTCCGTACTTCGCAGCACGTTGTAAGGCAAAAGCGTCTGCCTTACTACTTACTACCAAACTGACATTCACTTCACCGTCATCTCTAAAATACTTTATTATATTCTCACAGTTAGTACCGTTTCCTGAAACAAAAATTGCCAAATTGACCATAATATCACCTTATCATTCTGTAAGTTTATTCATCATCATCGAAATCATCATCGAAAAAAACTGGTTCCATAAAGGTATCCAAACTTCGGCGTTCTTTCTTTGTAGGCCGCCCTGTGCCACGTGCCCTATCTACAAAACCACTGATACGACTCATCTCCAAAAGGTTATATTGTTCGGGTGCTGTAACATTTTCATAAACCTGTGGAACTAACTTCGCTCCTACTCTTTGCTCAATACACGTCAACACTTTGAAAGAATAGGTAATAGGCGGCTTCCGCACGTCAATCACTACATCTGGTTTTATAATATGTGAAGGCTTGACATTCTGCCCGTTTATCATCACTCTACCATTCTTACAAGCATTAGCGGCTATGGAGCGGGTCTTGAAAATGCGTGCCGCCCATAGCCATTTGTCTATCCTCGCAACCGCTTTCGCATCCATGCGTTACTTCTTCTTTTTTGAGTTGAACTGGTTCATCGTAAAGTCTATCCCTGCGAGAACAAAACTCTTGACTATCTCTACAGCTGTGTCAATAGACGGAGAAAGAACATTTAATTCATCCTCGCTGAACTTGCCCAATACCCAGTCCATCTGCATTCCCCTCTGGAAATCATTGCCAATACCAATACGCAGACGGGCATATTCCTGTGTACCTATCACACTCTGGATATGTCCCAAACCGTTATGCCCTCCGTTACTGCCCCGTGCTTTCAGCCGCAACGCACCAAGAGGAAGCGATATGTCGTCTGAAATCACAAGAAAATTCTCAAGCTGGATATTCTCCTTGTTCATCCAGTATCTCACGGCATTGCCACTACTATTCATGTAGGTGGTAGGTTTCAACAGAAACACTTTCCTCCCCTTAATACTCGTATCGCAGACATAACCGTACCGCTTATCCTCAAAAACAATATTGGATGCCTTTGCAAAAGCATCCAATACCATATAACCCATATTATGTCGGGTATTTACATATTCGTCACCTGGATTGCCCAGACCAACGATAAGATATTTGTTCATTTTATTTTCTTCACTTTTCGTTGAACTAAATGAACACCGACGGATGAAATCCAATAAAAACACGATTATTCTGCTGCCGCTCCTTCCTCGGTCTGCTGCATTGTCGACTTACGTGTAGCCTTGATTGAGCAAACTACAACTTCTTTGCTTGTCGCCATCTCAAGGTTATCAAAATGGAGCTCTCCTACCTTAATACTCTTTCCGATTGTCAGGTGTGTAACGTCGATGTCCAATGTCTCTGGTATGTACTTATACTGTGATGTAACATTCACCTTGCGTATAGAAAGATTCATACGTCCACCATCACGGATACCTTGTGCAAGACCGACAAGATTTACAGGAATACCCACTGTGATGAGTTTGTCTTCTGTTACCTCAAAGAAATCTATGTGAAGGATAGTATCCTTAACTGGATGAAACTGTATTTCCTTCATGATTGCCTTGTGCTCCTCACCATCTATATTGAGGTTTACTAAATAAACATGAGGTGTGAACACTACCTTAACAAGTTCTTTCATAGGACTTGCAAATGCCAATGCCTTTGGCTTGCCGTTCTCATCCTTAGCCTCTCCATAAAGATTACATGGTACGAGGTCTTGTTTTCTCAACGCTTTCGTTGCCTTTTTTCCTACGGTACTTCTTTTTGTTCCCGTTACGTTAATCTCTTTCATAATTTTTAATGTGTTACTCTAAATTAAGTTGTTATTGCTTAATTTGCCATCACACGAGAATAGTATCTTCATGCTATGCTTAAAAAGCGGTGCAAAGTTATCACTTTTTTATCAATTTGAAAAGTTTTCTGTAAATCTTTTCACTAATATTTTTCAAAAATTTGGCTGATTACAAAAAACTTTGTAACTTTGCGCCCGCAAATAGCTATGACAAGTACAAGAGAAATTTAAAATATAACATAAAATGAAAAAAGGTATTCATCCGGAAAACTATCGCCCCGTCGTATTCAAGGATATGTCCAACGGCGATATGTTCCTTACAAAATCTACTTGCAAGTCTAATGAGACAGTAGAGTTTGAAGGTGAGACTTATCCTTTGGTGAAAGTCGAAATATCAAGTACATCACACCCATTCTATACAGGCAAGAGCAAGCTCGTTGACTCTGCTGGTCGTGTAGATAGGTTCATGAGCCGTTACGGTAAGTCAACACGTAAATAATATTTTATTGTTCAATACCCACCAAAACGCATATAGATGTTATGAAAAATACATCTATATGCGTTTTTATTGTTTCAGGATTTCTGCATTCTGTTCCATCATATACATTTAATATATGCTCATAGCGTTAACCGTTGTCGCATATTTCTGCTTGGTTTTCATTATCAGCAAATTCACGGCACGGCATACAAACAACGATAGCTTTTACAGAGCCGATAGGAAGTCTCCATGGTATATGGTGGCTTTCGGTATGGTGGGTGCGTCAATATCTGGTGTTACTTTCGTATCTGTACCAGGGATGGTGATACACTCTGACATGACATATATACAGACGTGCCTCGGCTTTATCCTCGGTTACTTTGCGGTTGCTTTTATCTTGCTGCCAATATATTACCGCCTCAACCTCACCACCATTTACACTTACCTGCTCAAACGACTTGGAAAACGGTCGTACAAAACTGGTGCGTCATTCTTCCTTCTTTCTGACCTCACTGGCTCCGCAGTGAAATTTTATGTTGTTTGCATAATTCTTCAACGGTTCGTTCTTGACAATTATGGCATACCTTTTTATATCACTGTTCCTACACTTATTTTTCTAATCTGGCTTTACACTCACAAAGGCGGAGTAAAGACATTAGTTTGGACTGATTCATTTCAGACATTTTGCATGCTTGGAGCATTGGTGCTTATTATAATTAAGGTAATAGGAGAACTTGACATGGGTGTTATGGAAGCTGCGAAAGCTGTGGCAGCAGACAGTCACAGCACGATTTTCGTGTTCGACAACTGGCTATCCACGCAAAACTTCTGGAAACAGTTTATTAGTGGTGCGTTCATTGTCGTAGTAATGACTGGTCTGAACCAGAACATGATGCAGAAAAATCTTACGTGCAAGACATTGCGTGAAGCGCAGAAAGATATGTGCGTTTACGGTTTCGCCTTCGTTCCCGTTAACCTGCTGTTCCTTTCTCTCGGTGTCCTCCTCATGATGCTGGCACAGAAAAACGGAATAGCATTGCCTGACAGTGCCGACGAATTGATGCCAATGTTCACCGCAACAGGCAACTTGGGCAACATGGTGCTCGTG
>JAJPYV010000344.1 GCA_021204735.1 Prevotella sp. | reverse complement strand
AGGAACGTCCGTAGGTTCCGTAAAAAGCATTTTGTGCTTAAAGAAAATAGTAGAAATTGAGGCTAAAAAACAGCCCGTTGTAGTGGTCGTCAGTGCATTGGGAGGCATTACAGATGATCTCCTTACAATGTCACAATTAGCATTGCGTGGCGACGATAAATACAAGAAAGACTTTGATGCGTTGGTGAAACGCCACCATCAAATGATTGACAAGATAATAACCGACACGAAGAAAAGGGAAAATCTCTTCAATGATGTTGACGTCCTTTTGGAACAGTTGAAGAGTATTTTTTACGGTGTCTACCTTATACATGACCTTAGTGAGAAAACAGAGAACGCCATAGTAAGTTATGGCGAGCGACTCAGTTCGCTTATCACGGCAGCATTGGTGAAAAACGCTGTACTATTAGATGCGCGTGACTTCATCAAGACAGAATACAAGAACCGCAAACATACGTTGGACAGTGAACTGACCAACAAGTTAGTGCGTGAGGCTTTCGTTGACATGCCACGCATATCAGTAGTACCAGGTTTCATCAGTAAGGACAGGAACACGGGAGAGACGACCAATTTAGGAAGAGGAGGAAGCGACTACACCGCATCTATCATCGCAGCAGCACTCAACGCCGAAATACTTGAAATCTGGACCGATGTAAACGGTTTTATGACAGCCGACCCTCGCATTATACATACCGCTTATACTATCAGTGATTTGAGCTACATAGAGGCAATGGAACTTTGCAACTTCGGTGCGAAAGTTATCTATCCTCCAACAATCTACCCTGTATGTATCAAGAACATTCCGATAAAGGTGAAGAACACGTTCAACCCCAAGGCACATGGAACAATAATAAAAGAGAAAGTTGACAACGACCGCAAAGCCATCAAGGGAATATCAAGCATCAGTGACACCACACTGATAACTGTAACAGGTCTGTCCATGGTGGGCGTCATTGGTGTTAACCGAAGAATCTTCACCGCTTTGGCAGATAACGGAATTTCCGTGTTCATGGTCAGTCAGGCATCGTCCGAGAACTCTACCTCAATAGGTGTCAAGGGCTCTGATGCCGCCGATGCTGTAAGGGTTCTCAACGAGGAGTTCGCAAAGGAAATAGAAACGGGAGCCATGTTCCCAATGCATGCTGAGAGCGGATTAGCCACAATAGCAATCGTTGGTGAGAACATGAAGCACACTCCTGGTATCGCAGGAAAACTGTTTGGTACATTGGGAAGAAGTGGTATCAGTGTCATCGCCTGTGCACAGGGTGCGTCAGAGACAAATATTTCATTCGTAGTGAACAGAAAATATTTGAGAAAGTCGCTCAACGTGTTACACGACTCGTTCTTCCTCTCCGAATACAACGTTCTCAATCTCTTCATCTGTGGTGTCGGAACAGTTGGAAGTAAATTGATTGAGCAAATCCGCTCACAATATGAAGAACTGAAACAGAATAGGCGGCTGAAACTCAATGTAGTAGGTATCGCAAGCAGTAAAAACGCCATCTTTGACCGTGAAGGCATTGATTTGGACAACTATCGTGAAAATCTTGAAAATTCGGAACCGAGCAACACTCAGCACATGCACGATGAGGTGGTAGGAATGAATATCTTCAACAGCGTGTTCGTTGACTGCACGGCAAGCAGTGAGGTGGCAGCTCTCTATCAGGATTTCCTTGAACACAACATATCAATAATCGCAGCCAATAAGATAGCGGCTTCATCCGATTTCAAGAGTTATTTCAAACTGAAGAAAACTGCTCTCGCACGTGGCGTGAAATTCCGCTTCGAGACCAATGTCGGAGCCGGTCTGCCGATTATCGGTACAATAAATGACCTAAGAAATTCAGGTGACAAGATATTGAAGATAGAGGCTGTACTTAGTGGAACACTGAATTTTATCTTCAACGAACTGTCCGCCGAAATACCATTCTCAGAAGCAGTGCGCCGTGCCAAGGATAGCGGTTACAGTGAGCCTGACCCGCGCATAGATTTGAGCGGCACAGACGTAATCCGCAAACTCGTAATCCTATCGCGTGAGGCAGGTTACAAGACAGAGCAATCTGACGTGGAGAAAAACCTTTTCATCCCACAATCGTTCTTCGATGGCTCTTTGGAAGATTTTTGGGCAAACCTGCCACAGTTGGATGCTGACTTTGAGGAGCGACGCAAGGAGATAGAGGCAAAGGAAATGCGCTGGCGTTTCGTGGCTAAGATGGAAATGGGACAAACAAGCGTCTCGCTGCAAACAGTAGAGAAAGACCACCCATTCTATAACCTCGAAGGCTCTAACAACATAGTGCTGCTCACCACCGAGCGTTACAAGGAGTATCCAATGCTCATACAAGGCTACGGAGCTGGTGCAAGCGTAACGGCAGCAGGTGTATTCGCTAACATAATGAGTATTGCCAATATCTGATTTTGGGTAACGACACGCACTGAGCGACATTACAAATCATCGGCATTGCATAAGGTAGAAAAGGTAAAAAGGAACAGTTGACAATGAAGCATTTGATAATACTTGGAGACGGAATGGCAGACCATGCCGTTGAAAGGTTGGGAGGAAAGACACCACTGCAATACGCCAACAAGCCTTACATGGATATGTTGGCACGCAACGGTCGTACGGGCAGGTTACTCACCGTACCCGATGGTTTTCCACCAGGCAGCGAGGTAGCCAACACTTCCATTCTTGGTTATGATCTCAACAAAGTGTTTGAAGGCAGGGGACCGCTTGAGGCGGCAAGTATCGGTTATGAAATGCGTCCTGATGATTTCGCAATTCGTTGCAACATCATCACGTTGGCAGACAACGGTACAATAAAAAACCACCATGGTGGTCATTTACAGACTGAAGAGGCTGCCGAACTGATTAAATATCTCAACGAACATCTTGGAAACGAGATTATCCAGTTCATTTCAGGAATACAATACCGCCATTTGCTCATAATACGTGGCGGTAACAAACATATCGAATGCGCACCGCCTCACGACCACCCCGATGAGCTGTGGCAACCTCTTTTGGTGAAAGCTGAAAATGGTTGGGAGAACAAAAAGGACGGAGAGCGCATGACTGGGCAGGAGACCGCTGACCTGATAAACGACCTTATCCTGAAATCACAACCATTGCTCGAAAACCATCCTTTCAACATCGAGAGAAAGAAAAACGGCAAGAACATGGCTAACAGTATCTGGCCATGGAGTGGCGGTTACCGACCGGCGATGCAAACACTGGAGGAATTGTATCCGCAAATAAAGTGTGGAGCCGTAATAACAGCCGTTGACCTTATCAAGGGTATCGGTCACTATGCCGGTTTGGATGCGATAAACGTATCTGGTGCTACTGGTCTTTACAACACCAACTATGAGGGAAAGGCACAGGCGACAATCAAAGCCCTTAGGACAAACGATTTCGTGTTCCTGCACCTTGAGGCGAGTGACGAGGCTGGCCATGATGGCGACCTTGAATTGAAACTCCGCACAATAGAATATCTTGACCAAAGAATCGTAAAACCCATTTATGACGAGGTGAGCAAGTGGAAAGACGACCCGGTATGTATTGCCGTGATGCCCGACCACCCTACCCCCGTTGAGATGCGTATCCATGTTCAGGAACCGGTGCCATTCGCAATATGGCATCCAGGCATTGAACCTGATGACGTGCAGACCTACGATGAAATCAGTTGTGTCAGCGGCTACTACGGTTTGCTGCGACAAGACGAGTTCATCAAAAAATTAATGGCTCTATAACATTGTTTTAAACAATGAAACCCACTTGTAGCACTCAAGCAAGAGTGAATTTTTAACTTTTAACTTTTAACTTTTAACTTACCCAAGGTGTATTACTATAGCACTAATAGGACCTCTCCCCTTGCCACGCTGCGTGAAGCCGTAGTGAAAGGATTGGCATCAGACAGGGGACTGTATATGCCGGAGGAGATAAAGCAACTCCAAAATGAGTTTTTTGACAATATCGAAAGTCTCTCGTTTCAGGAAATCGCTTTTGAGGTGGCGAAAGCGTTCTTCGGAGAAGATATTGAGGAATATGATTTAAAGAAAATCGTTTACGATACCCTGTCTTTCGACTGTCCTGTCGTGAAGGTATGTAACAATATCTGGTCACTCGAATTGTTTCACGGTCCTACCCTCGCTTTCAAGGATGTGGGCGCACGCTTCATGGCTCGCATGCTCGGTCATTTCAACCGCAAGGAGGGCAAAGAACTTGTCAACGTACTTGTAGCCACAAGCGG
>JAJPYV010000036.1 GCA_021204735.1 Prevotella sp. | reverse complement strand
CTTGTTGTATTCATCTATCGTCTCTTCCAACATTACCTGAAATTCTTTCGCCTTTAACTTGTTGGTCTTGCTGTATTCCTTTATGGCTTTTTGCACCAACTTACACAAAATTTGGAATTTGGTAAAAGGCATTTTCATGTTATCCAGTTCTTTGGAAAATTCCTCACCGAAGATGTTTTCCTCAACGTCCATGTCTAATACACGCTCTACGCCACTTGCCATGATGGCCTCTTTCACCATTTCCTCCACATGCTTGTTCATGGCGGCTGTGTCAAGTTTCGTTGCGGACAATTTATTGACGTAGGAGCAGATACCCATGAAGCATTGACACCATTTTACATCGTCATCAGAAACTTTTCCCGCAGGGTTGCAGATGTTGAAGGCATAACGCAGACGCTTTACGTGACCGTTGAAACATCTCTTGAATGACATTCCTTTTTCTTTTTTCTTGCCATTCTTGTCTTTGCTGTCATTACTGTTGTCTAAGTTTTCATTCTCTTTATCATCCTCGTTGGTTTTCTCACTGCTTATAGAAAGGATATATTCTGCAGCTTGTTGGATAAACAGCAATCGGGCGATAGCGTTTGACCCAAAGAATGGCGTGAAATCAAGAGCAGACAACTTTTCTTTTAATATCTGCAGTTCATTTTGCAGAATTTCGTTTGCAACGTCCAAATCCTCTTTTTTATCTTTCTCATCGCTTTCACCACCATAGTCTTTCATTGCCTTTTTCATCTCCTCACGTATGCCGATATAGTCGATGATGAAGCCGCACTCCTTGTCCTTGTATTTCCTGTTGACACGTGAGATTGTCTGAATTAACGTATGCTTCTGCAAAGGTTTGTCGTTATAGAGCATGGTGAGGCATGGAACGTCAAAACCCGTTATCCACATATCCACATTGATGGAGATATGGAAATTGGATTTTTCGTCCTTGAACCATTTATCAAGATTCTTTCTGTATTCTTTATCTCCAAGCAAATTATATAATTCTTTTTCATCATCTTTATCACGTGTCATAACCATGTTTACAAAAGCGACTTCAGGAAGTTTGTCCTTCTCGTCTGTCGTCAAAAGGTTTTCATCGAGGGCTTTCTTCTTTTTGAACCATTCTGGTTGCAATTCACGCATTATTTTAAATAGCTTGTATGCTATTTCCCTGTTTGCACAGGTAATCATAGCTTTTTGCACTCGGTCGGTTGATTCAGTTCTGACTTTATAGTCCTTTATAATATCAGAAGCCACACGTTTCAAAACATCCTCATCTCCGATAATCGCCTCCAAACTTGACATGGCACTCTTGCTTGCGGTGATATCCTCATCAGTGGCACCTTCTTCGGCACATTTTTTATAATAATCTTCTACTTTCTTTGCTTGTTCCTCATTCATGAATACTCGTGCCAAGCGAGGGTCATATTTGATAGGTACTGTAATACTGTCAGCTTCCGACTGTTTCATGGTATATTTGTCAACTATGTCACCAAATACGTATATTGTCTCATCTATTGGCGTGCCAGTAAAGCCGACGTATGTGGCGTTTGGCAGGGCATCACGCAGGTATTTGGCAAAGCCGAAAGTGAAACGGGCTCCGACATTGCCATTCTCCACATTATCATTAATGACAAGCCTTGCCCCGATATTGTTTTGTGAGCGGTGTGCCTCATCGCTCATGCAAATTACATTTGAGCGGTCTGTGAGCAATCCTGTAGAATCCGTAAATTTCTGTATTGTGGTGATGTAAACCCCGCCTGTCTTACGCAGACTCATTTCGTTAGCTAATTCATTCCTGCTCTCAAACACTTTGACACTATTATCCATCAAAAAACACTTTGAACTACAGAATAGTTTTCCACTTTGATTTTCCAAATCCTCTCGGTCAACTATAATTAAAATAGTAGGACTGCCTAATTGTTCTCTGCAACGTAGGGTAAGTTGTCTGGCAAGGAATAACATTGTGTAGGTCTTACCGCAACCGGTAGCACCGAAATATGTTCCTCCCTTACCATCACCATCTTTGACTGAACGGAGATGTCTCAGAATATTGTCTCGCAACTTGCGTGTGGCGAAAAACTGTGGGTAGCGGCAAACAATTTCCGTAGTATCATTCTCATTTGTAGGGTCAGGGAAATATACGTAATCACGCAATATTTCCAAAGTTCTTTCAGGCGACAATGCACCACTGATAAGTGTCTGTAACGTTTCAATATCATTGCAAGGCTTATCCTCATTTTCTATCTTTTTCCACTCATAGAAAAACTCGAATGGCGTGAAAGGTGTGCCAAGCTCGTTTTTTGCCCCATCGCTAATTACAGCCAATGCAGTGTATTTCAACAAGTTGGGTATATCACGCATATAGCGTGTGCAGATTTGCGTATGTGCGTCTCTTACGGTTGCGTTTTGATTGGTCGGGTTTTTCAGTTCAATAATACAAACTGGAATACCATTGATGAAAAGCAGAATGTCTGGGCGGCGGTTTTCCCGTCCTTGCTCCATAGTGAACTGGTTTATGCAACGGAAGATATTGTGGTTGGGATGTTCAAAGTCGATGTATTCTAAATGGAAGGGCTCTTTACCGCTTTCTCTATTGGTAAAGTCATAGCCGTCGCGATAGAGCATAAAGGCTTTTTGCAAAGTGTAATAATCGTTCTGACCACTGACATTACGCAGGTTGGCAATAATCTTATCCTTTTCGGTGTTAGAAAGCTGCTTGTCATTGTATTGGGCATCTATAAATTCCCGTAGGTCATCTTCTATCAATGGGTCGGTGAGTTTCCTATGCAGGTCATCACCAAATGTATAACGCCAACTTGTTTCTTGCAGAAACTCAATAAACGCTTCCTCAAAATCACTCTCGTAATATTTCCCGTTGTTTGTCATAGCTGTTAGTTTTAAGAATGGATTACATGCTGCATCAAGGCAGGACAAACCTCACGTGAGAGACGGTCTGCCTCTTTCGCTATTTCCTTTGCCTCGTTTGCACATTTATATATATTCACTATGGCATGCTGTATGCCGATAGGTGGGATAGGGATTTTAACTCGCTTCATTTCATCAAATTCAAAAAATTCATGTGCGCTACCTTTTGACATATAGCGGGCATATCTATCAAATTCTGGACGAGAAAACCACATCCATAAGAAATATGGATTTAATACATTCTCATTTGTAATTTTAAATACACCGTATGCAGATGAAACTGTACAATCTGGCCCAGTCCTATATGCAATTGATATTTTTTCTCCATTTCTTGTTGTGGCTCGATTATATCCAAACTGTCCTGTTCTTACAATTTTATCTGATTTTGAGTTTGTAGCTACTTGTTTTGGTGTTTGAAAGATTTTCGTATTAGCAATTCCTTGTGAAAGATGAATTGATAAATCAAAGTTTCTTTCGTCAATTTCCTCAATGTATGGTCCGATTTCCTGCAATGGGTATTGATGTTTCAGTTTTTGGATATAGCTTTGGCAAACTTGCATAAGAGGTGCAGCCTTTGTCTCGTTTTGCTCTTTTATTTCTCTGAATGCTTTCCATACATTCACAACCTTTTGCTGCTCGGCAAGTGAGGGGAGAGGAAGTTGAATTCTTTTCATTTCATCAAATTCAAAGAATTCGTGTGCACTTCCTTTTGACATATATCGAGCATATCTATCAAATTCAGGACGTGAAAACCACATCCATAAATAAAATGGATTTAATATCACTTCATTTGTTATCTTAAATACACCATATGCAGAAGAAACTGTACAATCGGGCCCAGTTCTATAGGCGATAGATATTTTTTCTCCATTACGAGTGGTAGCTCTGTTATAACCAAATTGCCCTGTTCGGACAATTTTATCCGATTTTGAATTTGTCGCTACTTGTTTAGGATTCTGAAATACTTTATTGTTGGAAATACCTTGAGAAAGGTGAATGGATAAATCAACATTCCTTTCATCACATTCCTCAATGTAATCCCCAAGTCTTACCCACTGTACATTACACTTTTCCATACCCTAATACTTTAAAAGCATTGACAAGCGTTTGTTCATTTTCATCCCACCGTTTTTTGAGAGCGTCAAATTTTTGGCTCATTTCAAAAAGAGCTTCTTTATAGTCCATTTCCGTATCATGGTCAACAAATTCGATGTATCGGCTTGGCACGAGAGAGTAGTTTTTCTCCTTTATTTCATCAAGATGAGCGGCATAATACAGTTCTGGTTGGGCATATCTTTCATATTCTGTGGTTTGCCAATCGAAGTAAATTCTGCATACATTCT
>JAJPYV010000011.1 GCA_021204735.1 Prevotella sp. | reverse complement strand
TAATACGATTAAGTTCGTCTTCATAAATTGTCGGTGGCATTTCATTGCCAAACAAGGAAGCCATGCCAGAGGCTTTTTCATCTGTTTTTATTGCATAAAGTTGGTTGATAAGCATTTCAGGACTAATCTCCTCATGGCGGTACAGTGAGCGGGTGTCAACTCGAAGATCGGGAGACTGTGTGTCCTCGTTATCATTCTTGTATTTTCCAAGCCAGTAAAGCTCGGGGTCTCGCCCACGGTCAAATTCATGTTTGAACTGATTATACTTACCTTCTTTTGACATTTCTTCGGCAACCATAGTTTCCTCGCCGGCAAGTTCGGTCGTCGGAATGGATGCCCGATGTTCCTCGTTGTGCTTTATTGCACTTACAGGGTTTATGTTTTTATTCTTGTTGCTCATAGTGAGTTGATTTTTTCAGTTAATAATGCTTTTATGTTATCTATGTCAGAAATTTCGATGAAATCCCACTTGCCGTATGTATTAAGACTGTTGGCGGCAGGCAGCCAATAATCATTGGTGTATTTGCGTTTCAGATCCTTATGCCCTGTCTTGTCGTTGGAAAAGCCTGATATCTCAATTATGAGATTTGCTTCTTTGTCATCGGCGGTTTTTACAACGGCAATGAAATCAGGAATATAGTTGTGCTCTATACTGCCGTCAAGGTATGGGATTTTGAAATCGAGAAAATGATTTTTCACATAGCGGACAACCTGTGGCAATTCCTCAAGTGTTTTTGCCGCTATCTGTTCCCAAGATGATGTATCTGCCACTACATAGTTTACATGACTTTTCACAGTAGGATAAACGTCTTTTGAGGTTGCTCCATAAACATACCGTGTACTGCCCTCCGGATTATAGTAATTGAGAATGGCTTTTATATTATTTTGTTCAGTATCTTTTTGGGTCTTATGCCTTATAGTTGCATTTTTAATACCTTCATAAATTGAGGCAGCCGTTTCTTTCTGATTCCAGAATATCACTAATCTGCGCATCTCTTTTGAGCCATCACCACCGATTATCTCAACTTGGGTATCATACCACTGCTCAACTATCCGTTTTAACTTCCCAAATAACTGAAATTCCCGTCCCTTTTCGTGGTCAGTAAAATACTGTTGAATCAATCTCTGATTAAGCACATAAGGGATTTGATGTCAATAAGGCAATTTGTTGAATTTAAGGTAGATAAATGCCAACTATTCTTTATTAATTGTATTGTTTTTCAAAAAAAATTGTATATTTGCTTGATAAAAAATTATGACTACTACATTAATATTGAGAATAAATAATGGAAAAAACAGACAACAACATAAGTCCCATATTGAATAATCCTTACGAGGAACCAAAATTACATTATGCTGCCACGCTTGAAGGAAATCTTGATTATTTTAATGTTATAGAAGGAAGAAGACCGTATGCGGCAAACTTAACTGTAATACCCAATACTCCTTCCAACAATACTTTGTTCTCAAACGAAGATATTCCGACAGAAGATAACAACGCTCCTTTTATAAACAATATTCGTGAGGTTGTTAAAGAATGGCGTAACCAGAATTACCCGAAAGTAACGAGAACTACACGTGAGATGTTAACTTATTGGTTTCTCAATGCAGAGCGGGAACTGAACAAATCTCTGTTCTTCTGTCAAAGAGAGGCTGTCGAGACTGCCATATATCTTAATGAGGTTGCACCAAGAGACCCGAATATGGGTCGTAGTATATTGCATGACCTTGATATGCGCAGGCAAACCATTTCGGATAAATACGAGGATATTTTACCACGGACAGCGTTCAAGATGGCAACAGGAACAGGAAAGACTGTCGTTATGGCAATGCTCATTCTATATCATTACATCAATAAGAAAGAGAACCCGCAAGACACACGGTTTGCAGACCATTTTCTTCTTGTTGCACCTGGGATTACCATTCGTGACCGTCTTGGTGTTTTGTATATTGATGAGTCTGGAAAATCAACATTCGATAAACTTGACTATTATCATCAAAGGGATTTAATACCTGAAAAATATTCCCGACTTCTTGGCGGACTAAATTCGGTAATCACGATTACCAATTATCATCAGTTTGAGCCGAAGGTATATACAGGCAAGAAAGCAAGTCCATTTGATGGTAAGGTTAAATTCCAGGATGGTGGGTTGGTAAAGCAGAAGGACAAGGAGGAATTTTCATCTGTATTTTCCAGGCTTCTCGGTAAGAACATGAAAGGTAAACGAATAGTTGTTATCAACGATGAGGCTCATCATTGTTATCTGCCGAAAGAAAACAACAAAAAGAAAAAATCTGAGGAGGAACAAGATACTGACGAAGAAAATAAGAAAGCAATGGTCTGGTATGAGGGTTTGCGTCAGATGAAACGTCTTGGCTATAAAATTCAGGAGGTTTATGACCTGTCCGCAACACCATATTATCTTAACGGTTCTGGTTATACACCGTATTCGTTGTTCCCATGGGTTGTAAGTGATTTCGGACTTGTGGATGCCATTGAGAGTGGACTTGTCAAGATACCGTTCCTTCCTACAATGGACACTTCTCACGACCTTAATGAGCCTAAGTTGCGCAATATTTATCAGCATATCAGTCAGGATCTGCCTAAGAAAGGTCAGAAAAAAGTAAAGAAGGAGGAGAAAGAAAACGATGTGGAAAAGCCGAAAGGAGAGAAAGCGCCAAATCTTCCTTCATTGCTCAATCTTGCTTTGGAGCAGTTCGTCAAGGATTATGAGGATTATGATAATGGCATCCGTCTAAATGATGAAATGGCGAAGAACTTGTTTTCCGCACCGCCTGTCTTTATAGTTGTATGTAATAACACCACTGTTTCAAAAGAGGTTTTCAAATACATGGCTGGTTATGAGACTGTAGATACAAAGGGTAACACCATATATGTCGATGGACATTTCGATGTATTTTCCAATTATAAAAACGGAATGCCTAAACGTAGGCAACCTTCGTTGCTCATTGACAGCAATGCCATTGATGAGGCAAATACATTAGTTAATGATGATTTCAAAAAGACTTTCGCAACTGAAATCAGCCTGTTCAAAAAAGAATATGCGATACTTCATGGTGCTGGCAGTGCGGATAACCTTTCTGACGGTGACATTCTCAGGGAAGTCGTAAACAGCGTGGGAAAACAGGGCAGGCTTGGTCAGGATATACGTCTCGTTGTTTCTGTCTCCATGCTTACTGAAGGTTGGGATGCCAATACGGTGACACATATTTGTGGAGTACGGGCTTTCGGCTCTCAACTTCTATGCGAACAGGTTGCGGGACGTGCCTTGCGTCGGCAAAACTACGACCTTGTGGCTTACGACAAGAATGGTAATGAGATTGACCAGAAGAATTTAAAGAGATACAACAAAGAGAATATCGTTTGGAAATTCCCTCCTGAATATGCTCACATAATAGGAGTGCCGTTCAAGACATTCAAGGGTGGCGGTGCCGGTACTCCTCCGCTTGCAAAGCCAAAGACAGTTATCAAGGCTTTAAGTGAGCGTGCTGAGTATGAAATTAAGTTTCCTAATATCGTTGGCTATCGTTGCGAAAATGAAATGGGAAACATAGAAGCTGACTATACTGATGAGCCTCATTTCAAATTAAACTTTAATGAAATTCCTGATGAGACGATATTGTCAACTCCTGTTGGCGAGGATTTTAAAGTCCTGAAAAAGGATTATCGTGATCTCCGCGATGCTTATGTTATATATGTGCTTAATAACAGAAAAGCGATGTAAAACTGTAAAACATTTGAACTTTCCAATCTCTTGTCAAGTTCATAACAGAAAATGGTATTCCAACTAAAATTTAACACTTTTCTGTTTTCGCCACCTGATTTGAGAATCGGCTTTACAAGTATATGTGATGAGGATTTTTAAGCTGATTTGGGTTCCGCAAGCGATTTCTTACTCTCGTTCACCCACGTTTTCACCCTCGTTCATCCAATGTAGGGACTTTAATTTCATTATAAATTATTAATGTGTCCGCACGCCGCATTATCATACCACGAAGTGGTGGGGCGTATGAATACACATTCATGATGGCAAACCTTTGTGAACATATTGAATACATACATTCGTTTCTCCGAAACGAGCGGACTCAATAAATTACTTTCTGTGATTTTCCTCACGCTCAACAATTCAAACGAGTTTGATTGTATTCGCTTAATCGGAAAATTGTGTCCCTACATTGGATAGGTGTCCCTACATTGGATGCCATCATTCCAAAGATTTAAAATATCAGCATTCATACAT
>JAJPYV010000265.1 GCA_021204735.1 Prevotella sp. | reverse complement strand
GGTAAAGGAAGTGGCACGAATGAGTGGTTCCAGCTATATATGTCGTTTGTGAACAAAGAGGATGTTGACTACGACTATTACACAGTAAAGATAGACAACTGCTGTGCATCAACAGACGGAGGAGACTTTTATCTTGATGAGATATCAGTTTATGTATTACACCCATCAGTGCAGGTGGAACAGATAGAACCAGTATGTTCAGGTGATGATGAGACAAAAGGCTATGCGCCAATAAGGTTGAATATCGACTATGAATCACTAATGGGTTGTTTCGGATTGAATTCGAGTGATTATAATGGTGATGATGTAGAAGAAAATGATTTGATTGAGCCAGTGGATTTCATCATTTTCAACAAATACAAATACGACAACTATATAGCAAGCGGATTATCGGTTTCAGAAGCATTGGCAAATTCTATCGATTCATTGTACTATATAAAAAAATCAACAGATGAAAATGGATATGAAGTAGAAGAAGGTGTTGGAACAGCATATCCAACGTTGAGCTTCTATCTGACGTATAGTAATAATGAAGAGTATGAGGAGGAAACATCAGGCACAAATTTCCCATACGATGGGTATCTGCTTTATCGCAGAACAGACAGTTCATCGGGATTGGACCAGTTGGCTGTGGACTTCTATGGGAACATATCCGCATATACACCATATATGATAGTACTTAGGGTGGCAAGCGAAGAAGAGACAGAGGATAAAGCAGCAGCCTTTGCGAATCTTTTGGAGACAAGTTACGAATGTGCGGCAAAGTCAGATTTCTATGTTACGTCAACTACAAAGATAAGAGTGAATGGTGAGATAACCGACCCGTCGGAAACGTTGTGCATGAATCAGGTGGTACATATCGAGCCGCAGGGAACATACAACACGATAGGAGAAGATAATGAAGTAGTGACAAATTCGATAGATGGTGAGTGTTTTGACTGGTTCGTAGGAACAGAAGACGAGTATGTTGAAGAGAATGAGGAATTTGGTAATGAGTCCGTGAAGAGTGCGCTGTTAAGTTACCGTTTGGTATATCCTACAGAAAGCAGTCTTGCTGAAGATTTCAGTACGTATGAGGAAGATCCGAATAATACTGACGGAACTACAGATGACGGAACGGACGAAAGTAATTTACAATTCACAGAAAACCAATATAATCTATTGCAGTATTATATAGAAAAAGGAAAGATTGCTCTGTACAAGCAGAGTCTTGATGTGCATGTGCCGGAAACGGGACTTGTATTGGTGATACAGCCGATACAGATGGATTATAATATTGACGATGAAAACGCCGTATTATGTTTCGGTTACGTGCCGTTGGTATTGACGATAGATGGACAGTCGCCGTCACTGAATATGGGCTTCAGCACCGTGTTATATCCCTCTGATTACACGCCGAGCTTGAGATTGGGATTGGATCAGTTGAAGAAAGCGACAAAGGCTGCGACAGATGAAAGCGAAAGTTATTGTTTGATTACGGTGAATTTAAAAGATGCAAGTTATGTTGTGGACGATGATGTTGAGCAGGCAGTAGACCACATAGGACCAGTTAATTTCGATTTGGATGTAGACAGTGTGGATTATGCGAAACTTTACCTAATCGGAACGAATGATCCAGACTATGTGGAAGCAATAGAGGCAGACAATTTTGGAACGTATGAGTTGGCGGTCGGAGAGATAAAGAGGCTTTTCGCAAAAGAAGATAATTCATCTGACACTTCAAATGGTGCGCCTACCGACGGCAATGGAAATGGCATAGGCTCATATATGCAAGTATATTTCTTTGAGAAAATCGGAGACGATAAGAATGGAGAGCCGTTTGAACCCAAAGAGGGTTGTTATTACAGAATGACTGTACATTTTGAAGAGAAAGCTGCTGACGGAAGTACAATTGCATCGCCATGCTACGGCTCATTCCCGTTGGTTTTGAAGGTTGTGCCGGAATACCTTGTATGGCAGGGCAAGAATGGCACAGAGAACTGGAACGACGACAACAACTGGAAACGGGCGGATAGGGGTGAACTTAAAAAATCTGGGAATGATTATCCTACTAATGAGGAGAATAAGACAAGCGATGGCTATGTACCGATGCTGTTCTCGAAAGTAGTGATGCCGAAAGACAGTAAGGCAGAACTGTATATGGCAGGGTTTGCGGAAAAAAACGATACAATATATTGGGCAAAGGAGGAAGAAAAGCCTGAAAACATATATCCGATTGAGGACAATATCATGTATGACTTAATGGTATATGAGGATGAGGATAATAATTCAAATCTAACTACTAAGCATTATAGGGTTAATCTATGTGACGAGATACATTTTGAGACGGGCGCACAATTGGCACATGCGGAGCAGTTGATGTACAATAAGGCATGGGTGGACGTACGCATTCCAAGATCGCAATGGACGTTAGTATCACTGCCGTTGAAAGATATATATGCAGGCGACTGGTACACGCAGACGAGTGGAACGGAGGAAAGCGAATACTTTACTGATTTGAAATTTACCAGTGATGGTGCCGACCGGTCAAATCCATTGGTATATCAGCGCAGTTGGGATAATACAGCAAAGATAGTGGAAGTAACAAACAGTACTAATGTTGCGGATACTGTCTATTCGTATGCATCGACGGGTTGGTCGTCGGTTTACAACGATGGAGCAGTGCCGTATGCAGTAGGAAAAGGATTCTCTGTAAAGGCATACCTTAATTCGAGTGTAGTGAACGATAGTTTGCTGTTCCGTTTCCCGAAAGAAGACGTGAGTTATAATACAACTTCGGAAGACTTGGATAAGACTGGTTATGGAAAGTTGTGGATTTCGGATTATGTAGATAGGACAGATCCAGATAATGATGGAGTAGATATCTACTTAGAAGATAAGGAAAGCATTCCAGTAACTTATTCGTTGACGAGTGAGGGTTATTGTCTTGTGGGCAACCCATTCATGACAAACATGTCGATAAAACAGTTTATTGAGGAAAACGGGGAATATATTTCGGATTACTGGATTGGAACGTCAAACGGTCCGATAGCAGGAAATGCGACATACAACTCAGAGGGAACGTCAGATTATTTAGTGCCGCCATACGGAGCGTTCTATGCGGTAGTGGATAACGGCAAACTTGACAAAGTCAAGTCAGAAGGCTTGATACTCAATTTCACAAAAGAAATGCAGGATACTTTGGCAACAGAGACAGCAAGTTTGGCAGCATTCTCGATACGCGCAATGAATAGTAGCGGCAGGAGCAGTGCGGCATTCTATTATTCGGAGAATGCGACAGACGGGTATGATGCGAATGAGGATGCGATATTGCTTGAGGATGCATCGTGGAAGAAGAGCGGCATGCCGTTTGTATATACCGTTGCGGGGGACAAGGCGGTAAGCGTGAATTCGTTGAAAGAGCAGCGTATGATACCGTTGGGCGTGTTTGCTGATGATGGATCTTCTTATACGCTGACGTTTGTAGGTGTGGACAATGTGTAAGAACCGACCCTGTATGATGCGGAAATGAATACTGAAACTCCAATTGTAGAGGGATTTACAATGACGTTGGAGGGTGCGACACATGGAAGATACTTTATACATACGGCAGGAGCTTCGACGGGTATCAATGAGGTAACGGAGCAGAAAGCTAATGTTGATGTTTACTCACCGACAAGCAGAACGATTGTCGTGAGCTCTGACTCGGAAATTGAAACGGTGGAAGTGTACGACATAGGAGGAAAGATGTTGAAACGAGTGTCTGGAAAGGATAGGGCTTGTACGATAACTGATGTTAATTGTGGAATAGCCGTAGTTAAAGTGGAAACGGAAGCTGGGACACACGTTTCAAAATTAAGAATTAAGAATTAAAAATTAAAAATTCATTCTTGCTTGCGTTTGAGGGTAACTTCGGTTAATCAAGGGTGTAATCTTCGAGTGTTAAAATGTGTATATGCGGTGTGGATGTAGATGAAAAGTGGACGTTAAAACATTAAAAATAGTTTAGAACGAGAGGAATTAACGTAATAAAATGAAAATAAAGCGTATAAAAATGCAGCAATTAGAGTAAAAGAGATATATTTGTAGCCCAGGATAACAACAATGTAAAGTAAAATTCCCAAATCATGCCGTATTAAAGAGATTAATTCAGCTTGGGGGTTTTAGATTTTATCGGAATAAGGGTAAAATGAACACTTAATACGAGTAATTATATAGTCGTTGAATGCGTCAACGACAAAAGAGAGAATAAATACAAGCGGAGAACAACGATAAAACTGGATATTGAGCCGCTATGTAAGAGAGGGATGAGTTAGATGAAAGGGATAACAAAGAAACGCTTATTACTATTATTGTGTCTGTATGTGTCGATGTGTCAGAGCATGTCGGCACAAGAGTTCGCAGTCAAGACCAACCTGCTGTCAGATGGTTTTATGAATGTAAACATCGGAGCAGAAGTAGGTCTTGCACCAAAGTGGACATTGGAAGCAGAAGGAGAATTGAATGCATGGAAGCTATCGCACGGACGGAGGTGGAAGCACTGGGCGTTGCAGCCAGAGGCACGCTACTGGTTGTGTGACCGTTTCGGAGGGCATTTTATTGGTTTTCACGTACACGGAGGGCAGTACAACATCGGTGGTTTTAACGGTTGGTATAATTTTCTTGGAACAGATGCGAGAAAGTTAGCAGACAGCCGCTATCAAGGTTGGTTTGCCGGTTTCGGAGTATCATACGGTTACGATTGGGCATTGAGCCGGCATTGGAATTTGGAGGGAGAGATAGGAATCGGATATTCTTACACCCGCTATGACCGTTACGAGTGCGAAATATGCAACAAGAGGGTAGAGACAGGCAAGACACATAACTATGTGGGACCGACACGCCTTGCCGTAAATTTGGTATATGTGTTTTAAAAAGAGCGAGATGAAACAGACAATATTTATCATTACATTATTACTGTGTGGTATAAGCGTTGCATGGTCACAGTCAGTGTCCGCTGATGGTGTAAACATTGAGCGTAACGGGAAATACCTTTCGGTGGACATGACGATGGACCTGTCTGGACTTGACGTAGGGCGTAACCGGGCAGTGTTACTGACCCCACGCCTGATAAACAATACAGATTCCATTGATTTGCCATCGGTTGGCGTGTATGGCAGGGAACGATACATCCATTACAGGCGCAAAAACGGCAAGAATATGTTGAGCGGCACAGATGAGAAAAGTTATAAAGCAAAGAAAGTGCCGGATTTGTTGGAATACAACACTTTGGTTGCATATCAAGAGTGGATGGATGGTGCAGAGATAATAATGCATCGCGAGGACTACGGATGCTGCAACACGGTGTTGGCAGAAAACGATATTATGTTGGGCAAGTATGAGGAAATCAAGCCACAACAAGAATATGTCAGTTTGGAACAGGAAAAGAACATACGCATAATAAGCGGATTGGCAACGGTGACATTCCCCGTTGACAAGACAACGATATATCCAGATTATCTCGACAACCAGAAAGAATTGGCGAAGATATGCGCAACTATAGACTCCATACGCAATGATACGAGTGTTGTTATTGTGTCGGTGTGGCTGAAAGGTTATGCCTCACCAGAGGGAACGTATGCACACAACAGAGAACTTGCGATAGGGCGCACGGAAGCATTGCGCAACTATTTGAAACAGTTGTATAAATTTGGGGATGGAGTGATAAGCATAGATTACGAACCAGAGGACTGGGAAGGAGTGCGGCGATATGTGGAAGGGTCTACCTTGGAGCATAAGAGGGAAATATTATCCATAATAGATGATGATAGTAGTGGGGACCTGGATGAAATGGAGACGAAGATAAAGAGGTGTTTTCCGAAAGAGTACAAGATTCTAATGGAAAACTGCTATAAGAGGATAAGAAGAACTGATTATAAATTCAAGTTAAAAGTGAAAAGTTAAAAGTGAAAAGTTATTTTTTACTTGGGAGATTAAATAACAATATAAAAACAATGATAATAAAGAAGAATATGATTATGAAAAAATTAATATTGGGAATGATAGCATGCGCTGGACTGTGCGCATGTACAAGTGAGGACATTGACTTTAGTGGTAACGAAAAGCCTGTGTTCGAGGGAGATAAAGCCTATATGACAGTCAGATTGTGCGACGTAGGAACATCTGCCGCCACTACGAGGGCGAAAGATGGTAATTTTGAGACGAGCCAACCTGGGGAAGTCGGAGTGAATAACGCATATTTCTATTTCTTCGATTCGGAAGGAGTATTTGTAAGCGAGGGCGAGGTATGGAACGGCAACCTTGGCAGTCCTAAAGAAGATAATGTAGAATTCACGAGTGATACACAAGTGATATTGAAAGGACTGACGGAGAAGAACTATCCGAAATATGTAGTAACAGTGTTGAACAAGCCTGCAAAGTTTGAGGCAGGAGAGACACTTGACGAGTTTGAGAAGCTACTGTCAACAGGGACGTCGGGCAGTATCAAGAACGGGGACAATTTTGTGATGAGTACCACGAGTTATGTACATCAAAACAGTGATGACCAATCAGTAAAGATACCATATTTCGTTACAGAAGTAGAGGAGAAAGACTTCCATTTAGAGCCGATAGACAAGGAGCATTTGGGGACACCCGTAAACATATACGTGGAGAGGCTTGCCTCGAAGGTTACGTTGAATGTTCATGAAAATCTGAAAAATAAGGCCAAGCAGATAGTAGATGGAGACAGAACCCATTATCTGTATGAGGTTGACGAGACAGTTGCAGGAGATGCCAATGCAGATGTTCAGGACGGCATGGCAGCAGACAAACTCTATGTTGAGTTGCTTGGCTGGAAGTTGAACGCCACGGCGAGAAACAGTTATATGATTAAGAACATCAATGAGAAGTGGACAAACAGCAGCAATGAAGATTTAGAGTACAATTTAGGTTATGCATGGACTTGGAATGACCCAAGTAACAAGAGAAGCTATTGGGGCAAGTCATACAACTACGGCATAGACTATGAGTACAAGACCAACTCGGAAGGCAACACACCAGACAATGAGGAAAAATCGACAGAGTGGCTGAATGACTACCTGAAATACGTCAGTTTAGAGAACACTGGAGACAGTAAGTTGTTGAGCATGGGTGAGAATGACTATTGTGCAGAGAACACTAATACTGCACAGAACTCGACCGATTTGTATCACGTATTAAAGTACAAGAACTCGCCAGCAATTACCAGTATATTGGTGAAGGCACGAGTTTGCACGTTAGACGAAAACGAAGATATAAAGACAGATACCTTAGTACGCTATAAAGGCGAGTTGTTCATGGGGAAAACATATCTCAACTATGTTATCAATCACTTGATTTTGTCAAAAGGGTTGAATGCATATTATGTGGTTGACGAAAATGCAGAGGAAAGTGCAAAGACATACAAGCATATCGACTATCAGTATGTGGAGTTGAAAAAATTGCGAGACGTGCAAGAATACCATTATAGTAAGGAGAATATAGACGGTTATTATGCTGTGGTGCCAAATTCCAAATTCAGTACGACGACATTATACAAGAAAGGTGATAACGGGACATTTGAGAAGATAGACGACAAGGAGGTCATTACTTTGCTGTTTGATGAGTTCAATGCGGATGCCGATGCATTAGGCTATGTCAATGGATTGATGTACTATAACATACCGATAGAACATCTGAACTCCGAATATACATACGATGAGACCAACGCTGGAGATGACCAACCGAAGGTACAGTTGCTGAACGAGGGTAATGTCGGTATTGTACGCAACCACCATTACTATGTTACGATTACCTCGTTGGAACACCTCGGCAAGGGGATCGTGGACGAGGGCGAAGTTATCGTGCCAGACCCAAAAGACTATCTCGACACATACTATGTAGGTGCGGAAATAAATGTATTGCCGTGGAAGATTGTTGAGCAAGAAGTTGAGATCTAATGTTCCCGTTGGTCGCAAGTTAAGAATTAAAAGTTAAGAATTGAGAATTTAAAATTCGATTTTGCGTGGCTCCTTGCTTGAGTTTGTGGCGATATTCGGTTGCGTATTCGTTCTTTCAGAACGAGCGGACTTAATAAATTAAAGTCCCTACATTGGCGATAACTTGCTTGAGAAATTCTTAAAGATGTTTATGAGATTATGGTCAGGATAAAGAGGAGAGGAAAAAGGGTGTTGGCATACTTATATTACGTGGCAGTTGTGATTGGCATCTGGTTGCTGAGTGCATGCGACGGGATGATATATGATGGAGAAGGGGAATGCGCGGTGAATTACAAGGTGAGGTTCCGGTATGACTACAATATGAAATATGCCGATGCATTCGCTCATGAGGTCAGTTGGGTAACACTTTACTTGATTGATAATCAGGGGAATGTGGTGTGGCATAAGACGGAAGAAGGAGATGAGCTTGCTGCAGAAGAATATATGATGGATGTAGATGTGCAGCCAGGACAGTACAGTTTGTTGGCATGGTGCGGCACGAGAGATAAAGGGACATTCACTATTCCTGTGACCGATGTTAGTAGTGAATTGACGTGTACACTTAACCGTTTGTATGACAAAGACGGCAAGGCATACGTAAACACCGACCTTGACCGACTGTTTCACGGATATGTAGCCGAAGAAGATTTTCCAGATAGAGCAGGAACATATTATTACACTGTGCCGTTGGTAAAAAATACCAACGTGCTCAGGGTAGTTTTGCAGCACATGTCGGGCGAAAAGGTAGACAGCAAAAAGTTTAGTTTTGAGATAACCGACAACAACGGCAAAATGGGTTGGGACAACAGTGTGATGGATGATGAACAAATAACTTATTATGCATGGCACACAATGCAAGGTGAGGCAGACATAGATACAGGAAGCGCGGTCAACATGTTTGGAGCAGCAGTAGCTGAGTTGACCACCGCACGATTAGTTAAGGGGCATAGTCCACGGTTGACGGTAATGAACAACGAGACTGGCGAGCAAGTATTGTCAATCCCGTTGATAGACTATGTATTATTAGTAAAAGGCTATTACAACAAAGACATGGGAGACCAGGAATTTCTTGACAGGCAAGACGAGTACAACATGATATTCTTCCTTGATGAGAGAGACAGATGGTTGGATATGTATATATACATAAACTCATGGAAGGTTGTGCTGCAAAACACAGAAATTTAAAAAGAAGGAGGTGCAATGAGAAAAAGCCATATAATTCATACAATAACACTATTGTCGTTAATGCTTACAGCATGTGTTGACGATGCAGAAAAAGAAATACAGAATGAAATTAAGCCCATGAGTGTCGGCATAACAGTGAGGACGATGGCGAGTGAGAGTGCCGCAAATGGATATGAGACAGGAAACCAGTTTGAGAACTATATAGACGTATCGCGGGGAGATTACAGGATATACTTTTTTGATGGGAATGACAAATACATAGCAAAGTTCGGGCAGAGCGGATTTGCAGTATCAGAAGATGATGGTTACACGACATACAATATAAAGGGAGAAGTATCACAAGCGATAGTAAACAACGCAGACCATTTCAAGATAGTGTTCCTCGCCAACTGGGGAACAGAAAACTATACGAGAGATGAAGATTTAAAGACAGGCATAACGACAATATCAGATATATGTGAGCCCAACAACGCCGATAACCCAAATCTCGGAAAGTTTGGCCAAAAGACAGATTTTGAATTAAGTCATGATAACCTACTTCCCTTTTATGGTGTAAGAGAATACGAGAACAAGCAATTCCAAAGAGGAGAGGCAACCCTGTTGTATGGAGAGCCGATAACGCTGTTGCGAGCCATGGCAAAAGTAGAAGTGATATTAGACTTAGGTGATGACTTCGAAACAACTTTTTCAGATGTGAGGATATGCAATTATAACGAAAGAGGTTATTGTGCACCATACGGCGTGACCACCCAAGGTGATTACCAGTACGGAAAGTGGTCGAATGACAATATAAGAAGATTGCATTTGGTAAATGCGAGCAATGACGGAGAGTACAAGGAAAAGCAATTCCTGAAGGTACAAGACCGTTCAGACGACAATACAATAAAAGAAAAATGGGTAGCCTATCTGCATGAGTACGACAACAGTGGAGACGACTATTCATACATAGAAGTAAAACTCAATGAGCGAGGAAAGGAAAGCGGGCCATACAAGATATATTTCGCAGACTATACAGGAGGATATACGGAAAATGCGCCAGATGATCGTTACGACATACAGCGCAACACTATTTACCGTTTCAAAGTAAGACTGAGAAACGGCAAGTTTGAAGTGACTCAAAACAGTTGGGACAATATTTGGGAGAACGATTTTGAGTTTGGTACAAACATAGACGAAGAAGAATGAAAGAAAGCAAACTTAAACAACCAATAAAAATTAAGAAGAAAAGACAAGGGCAGAATAATGACATTAAGAAAGAAAGTTCAGAATACAAAGAGACACATAATTATTCTTTTATCGCTAATGGCAGTATTTGTTGCCATTACTGGATGCTCCGATGAACTGTTTGACGACGGAATGACAACCGGACAGTTGGGCAGTAAGGGAGAGATAGTAAAAGTGAGTTTAGACCTTAGTGTTGCACAGTTGTCAATAGAGATGACCACAAGAGCAGCGTCAGACGAGACAGAAGCAGAAAGGCGAGTGAACGACATCTGGGTGTTCCAGTATGATTATGAAACAGAACAACTAATCACAGTCCCGAACTATTATGAAATAACCGACCAAGAAGAGTTGGGGAATATTAAAGAAGCAAACATTGAGTTGAGTAACAACGGTGGAGACCCATGCGTGATATATGTGGTAGCAAACACAGGCAGCAACACATGGGCAAGTGAAGCCATGACATTAAACTCAGGTTTTTCCACGCTGACAGAGTTGAAAAAACAAACAATACCCAATCCTGCCCCAATAAGGATTGGCGTTGATGATGAATCTACAAGAGAAGAAGAAATGTCAATCCCCATGAGCGGAAGTATAGGCGAGGACGGAACTTTAAGGATTTTCGGCAACGGTAGAGACAGATTGAATGTGACAATAAAGAGAATGTTCGCAAAACTATACGTAACCATAACGTTGAAAGACGAGGAGAAATACGATGCCAACATGACAAGTTTAATGATAGAGCACATACCGAGAAGTTGTACAGTGGCAACCACCTACAACGAAGATGGTACATGGTATTATCCGAATACCCTTTCAGAAATAAATTTTGAGATATCAAGGTCGTTCACCCCCGATGAGAATACAACCCAAGACGACGGTAGAAAGACCCAATACGGTCCATTTGTGATGTACGTGCCAGAAAACATACACGAGCAAGACACCACAGACGCAATAAGGCTGATACCATACCTTGATGTAGAAGTAACATACGGAGAAGGCGACAACAAAGCAACCATACTATCAAGGCCATCATACACTGCATATCCAGGCAGTTGGGACACAACTTCAGATGTGGCAGAAAATGAGGAGAGAGGAAAGAACCTGAACATCAACAGGAACAACATTTACGACATAAAGTTGACTATCGGTATAACCGAGAACGAGTTGACCACCCCATCAGCAAACTGCCTGATAGCCAGTTATCCAGGCGAGACAATAGCATTCTATCCATACGTGAGGGATGAAGAAATGAGCAATGAATTGAAAGAAGAAGCCCAGCTTAATCCAGAAATAGCAGAAAGATACGATTTCACCACCTATCTGAACTCATCATATAAAGGAAAAGCTGCGAATGACGGAAAAAAGATAAGAGGCGTGAAGATAATATGGCAGTCAGAAGGCTGCATAGGCAACAACGACCCAACGACCGAAGGCGGCAAGAAACTCGTGTGGATAGACGAAGCACCAAACGAGAACATAGAAACCGACCTGAGATCATATATAGAATATCACAGAAAAATATACGTAAAGACAGCAAAAGCAGGAAATGCCCTTATAGCTGCATACGATGACGAGAACTGCGAAGGCAACATACTATGGTCGTGGCATATATGGGTGCCCAACGAAGGAGTAAGTCCTGAGAAAGGAGCGGTGGAATATTATCATTATAAATGGGATCCGATAAACGGCATAAACACAGATGAATTTGTACCAGGGAGACTGTTGATGAACCTCGCACTCGGAGCATTGGCAGAATACCCAGAGAAAGCAGGAGAAGTGAATTACGACACATACGGAACACTGTATCAGTGGGGCAGGAAAGACCCATTCCCCGCACATAAAGTGAAAAACATCACTAATCCGGGAACCAAGCACGGTGACCCCCAGTGGGCAGGATTTGCCGATGGCGATGTCAAAGAAAGCAATGGAACATACAGAGTAGAAATAGGAGTATATGACAATAGAAACCAGCAGATAGACCTGACAGGCAATACTGGACTGATAGGAGCAACCCAAGGCACAGAAGTATTTTATACCGAAGCAGCAGGAGAAGTGCCAGGTGCCACATTAGGATATGACAACAACTACGTAATAGAGCAATCAGTGAGACATCCCACAATGTTCATAGCATCAGGCATATCACATACCGCACAAACAGAATATTTTAGGTACAACGGAGGCGACTGGTTGCCAGAGAAAGACGACTACCTATGGGGAGGCGGACATCCTGGAAATGGGGACTATCAAATATACAGTCAAGACAAGAATAGTGCCTACTACAACAGTCTTTACAAAATAGACGCATATTTGGAGGACGACTATGGACCAAACAAGACAATATTCGACCCCTGTCCCTACGGTTGGCGAGTATCATCAGGCGATATATGGTTAGGATTTACTAAAAACGGGAAAAACATTCACTCGAAATATGATGCGAATCCATTCACAAAGATGAACTGTGTGGAGAACAGTAAGACAGTGATAAACAAGCAAAATGGCTTTACGATGTATATGCAAGGGTGGAAAGGCAGTATAGGGCCCGCCGTGTCGTTTTTCCCTACGCAAGATTTCCGATATAATACAGGAGAGATTAATGTCCATGCCGGAACATGCGGCAGTTATAATAATGCCACAGTAGATAAAGACATGGTTGTAACAAGCAACGGCAAGACATATACAATAAGAAAAGTGGATGCCGCACACTGGCATGCAGAACCAAATACAATTGAGATAAAACCTTTTCCAGAAGAATATCCACTTTCAGTGAAGGCGACGGCAGCGAATTTAAGGTGTGTGCGAGATACAAAATGACATCGCTATTTTTTCTTAGGAGGGCAAGAATCTTCCTTCTTTTTCTTGTCACAGGCTTCCTTTAAGGGACAACCATAACACCTGTCACCCTTATTCTGCGTAAATGCCTTGTAAAGAGAATAGGCAACGTAAATGAGGGCAAGAATTAGGATTATTATGACGATGAGGAGCTGCATGATGCAAATTAAGAATTAAGAATTAAGAATTAAGAATTCATTTTGCTTGAGGGAATTAAAAGTTATAAGTTAAGAGGGTTATACGATACGTTGGAGAGTGATGGAGTGGTCGATGCATTTGGGGAGCTCATCCATGTAGTGGCTGACGAAGATCATTGTTTTGTTCTTACGCTCACAGAATGTTTCGATGATTTCAGTTACCATTAAACGGTTGCGGATGTCAAGACCATGGAAAGGCTCATCAAGGATAAGCAATTCCGGGTCTTTGACGAAAGCACGGGCGAGGAGGACGAGACGCTGCTCACCATCGGACAATTTCAAGAAAGGTCGTTCAGCCAAATCAGCAATACCGAAGATATCCATCCAGTAGCGGCATTTCTCATATTCAGTCTCATCAGGTTTAGCGTAAAGACCGACAGAATCCTTGAGTCCACTCGCCACGATACGTATAGAAGCGATGTCATAGCGGTAAGCACGGTGCATTTCAGGCGACACATAACCGATATGCTTCTTGATGTCCCAAATACTCTCACCAGAGCCACGAGGATTGCCGAACAGTTCGATGTCGCAAGCATATCCCTGTGGGTTATCAGCACAAACAAGACTAAGCAACGTTGACTTGCCAGCTCCATTCTGCCCGGAGAGCACCCAGTGCTCGCCGTTGCGGACAGTCCAATTCAAATCCTTAATGATGGTACGCTGTCCATAACGGATAGTAGTATTGTTCATCTTCACAATCTCATCGCTATGATATTCCACATCCTTGTAAGGGATGTCAAGGATAGCCCTACGTTTATCATCACTCAGCAGATGTTCAGGATAAGATTTCACGTTAGCGAGGTACTCTTGTATGGGAATCTTCGGTTTTACGACCATATTCTCAACCTCAACTACATGCGTGATAAAGTCAGGAATTTCATCCGATTTAGCCAGAACGATGATAATCTGCAATGCCCTCTCACGAGAAAGCACAGATAGAAGTTGTTTCAGTTGGTCGCGAGTTTCCGCATCAAGTCCGATGAAAGGATTATCAATGATGAGCACACGAGGATTAGCGAAAAGCGTCTTAATCAGTTGGAATTTGCGCAACTCACCACTTGAAAGAAAGATGATATACTTATCAAGAAGGTGCCCAACTTGAAACAGGTCATAAAGATGTGCTTTAAGATGTCTACGCTCCTCAGAATCCTCCCCCAAAAGACAGTAAGCCTGATCGAGCAATTCCCCAGCAGTAGGCGTACCCTCATCGATATCATGATGATTCCAGCGCTGTTGCAGATAGTAAGTGCCGTCGCTCTCACCGTAAGAATCTTTGAACGTGATATATTTTATGTTGTCAGATATAAGCGACTTCTTACTTGGGAAGAAATCATACTCCGGGTCTTTTAAAATAAGCGGATGCCTATTAGTAATAATATCAACGAACAACGATTTACCACTTGCGTTGCGCCCCACGATAGCGATGTTCTCACCATCATCCAGTTCAAAGTTTACAGGCACAGCCATTCTCCACGCAGGCATTCGCGTGATACCATTAACAATCCTAATAATCCTTTGCATTAGTCCTATCCTTATTCTTATTAACAAAATCCTTCCACCCACGATAATTAGCCGTAGACACAGGCGTGTCAGACTGCAGGAAATGGCAGTAAGCTACCGCCAACGCATCTGTCGCATCCATGAAAGGCGTCATATCCTCATCCTTAATATTAAGCAGACGTTTCAGCATGCCAGCCACCTGCTCCTTAGAAGCCAGTCCCTGACCCGTGAGAGCCACCTTAACCTTAAGAGGCGCATACTCATGAATAGGGATATCATGATTGATAGCAGCAGCGATAGCCACTCCCTGCGCCCTGCCCAATTTCAGCATCGACTGCACATTCTTGCCGAAGAAAGGAGCCTCGACAGCCATCTCATCAGGCAGGAACTCAGTGATGACGCTTGTAATCCTCTCGAAAATCTTGCCAAGACGCAGATACGGGTCGTGCATTTTCCTCATGTCGATAACCCCCATAGCCATCATAGAAGCCCTGTTGCCCACAACCTTCAGAAGACCATAGCCCATGACATTCGTACCGGGGTCGATACCCAAAATTATCCTTTCTGCTTTAGCCGTTACCATTCTAATACGAGAGAAATCACTTCATATATGGGTTGTACAACAATTCATCTTTTATAGATGTCTGCGGTCCATGTCCAGGCAAAATCAAAGTATCCTTCGGCAACTTAGCCACAATATTCTTCAGACTGCTGATGATATCCTCATAGCTACCCTCAATAAAATCTGTGCGCCCGATGCTCATGCGGAACAACGTATCGCCAGAGAAAGCCATAGACTCATCCTCGCAATAGAAGAACACCCCACCGGGAGAGTGACCCGGCGTGTTGATTATTTTGAATGAATGAGAGCCGAAAGACACAGTATCACCGTCAGAGAAGAAATTGCGCACCGCAGGTTGTGGTTCGGTGTAGTCGATACCCACAAGTGCAGTAGCCTGTTCACGGAGCATACTTAGCAGATGCTCATCACCACTACAAATTTCAGGGCCGATGCCAAACTCATCGAAAATCGCCTTATTTCCGAAATTATGGTCAATATGCCCATGCGTGCAAAGCAGATGTTTCAGTTGGAGGTTGTTGTCACGGATATAACCAATTATAGCCCTTTTCTCCTCCTCGTAAAACGCACCACAGTCGACAATGACACACTCATTGGAATCATCACTGACCACGTAGCAATTCTCCTCAAACATATTACATACGAAACGTTGTATCTTCATAAATATAAAATTTTACAATGGCAAATAAATGACATGCTTGTCAACGAACCAATCCTCATGGAAGAAGTTGCTAATCTCAGTAATCTCCGCAATATTCTTGAACCTGCATATCTCATCAGCAACATCGCCACCTTTAAGGCAAATAAGACCATTAGGTATGGCATTATTATTTTTTTTAGAGACATTTTTCCTGACGATTTTCACCAAATCAGGAATCGGCATAACGGCACGGCAAACTATGAAATCGAAAAGTCCCTTCTCATCCTCCCCACGCAGGTGTTCCGCCACACAGTTGTGCAGACCGACAGCCTTAGCCACCTCGTTGACCACGAGAATTTTCTTGCCAGTGCCATCAATCAGTTTGAAATTCACGTCAGGAAACAAGATAGCGAGAGGAATGCCAGGGAAACCACCCCCAGTGCCGAAATCCAGCACCCTTGAGCTCTGTCGGAAATTGATAATTTTCGCAATAGCGAGAGAGTGGAGCACATGATGCACGTAGAGGTTATCAATATCCTTGCGGGAAATCACGTTGATTTTTGCATTCCACTCACGATAGAGTTCATATAGAGCCGCGAATTGCCGTAGTTGTTCAGCAGACAGTTCAGGGAAATATTTTAAGATAAGCTCCATGTTATTTCCTGAACAAATCCTTTAAATCATCGTTGGAAATTTTAACCCTAATCTCGCCTGTGGCATGACTTGCAATCTCATCGGGCGAATAAATAAACGTGATATCCTTTTTGCCGATTATGAAATTGTCAGGCGCATACACATCAATCCCCAAGAAAATAGTTTTTTGCCTGAGTGCCTCAAGACTTTTCACCTTAAACTGGTCGCAAAGATTATCAACGATGATATCGTTGAGGTCGCGCTCATAACCAGGCACGAAGATATCTTTCAACGACACAATCTTGCCATTTTTCACATTGACATTCTTTGTAATCACCACCGATATGCCGTGCGCACCACCTCCATAATTGTAGATATTAGCCACATAAGTGAAATAATCGTCAGACTCTTGCATGATAGATGTGTTGACGATATACTCACAATTGTAAGACGCACTGTGAGCCTTGTCAGCCCTGTAGAGTTCACCGTAATCATGCTTATACTCACTTAGATACCTTGACATGAATGAGTCGACAGCCTCCTCAACCGACAATTTTTGAGACGATATAGAGAAATAGTCAGGACTTAAGATACCAGAGCGTATAATAGAATCGTTGATATAGTCAGCATTTTTCCCGATAGCGTAGGTGATACTAAGACTAATATGGCAAGCAGGACTTGCGGCATCGCCATCAGCCAGAAATACAGTAGAGTCAACCTTAATGCTGTCGAATGAAATACTATCCTTTCCAACGAGGATAGAGCCCGCTTTGTGTTGGCACGAGCACGCCCAAGAAATAGCGGAAAGGACGAGACAAGCCGAAAAAAGCAATTTTTTCATCTTGAAAGTAAATTGATTAAGTTATGCAAAATTATTAGAAACGTATGAAAGTCACAAATAATTTCCGTTTTATTTTGTAAAATGATTAATTTTGCAGAATAAAATAAAAACGAACAATAATGAGTAAACCATTTGCAGCGGCACTTTTTGATTTAGATGGTGTCGTATTCGATACGGAAAGTCAATATTCAATTTTCTGGGGCGGACAATGCAGACAATATCATCCTGAGAGACCAGGATTAGAGAAGGAGATAAAGGGGCAGACGTTGGTGCAGATATTCGACAGATATTTCGCTGACATGAAAGATAAGCAGGTGGAGATAGTAAAAAAACTCAATGAATTTGAGCAGCAGATGACATTCGGATATATCGAAGGCTTCATGGACTTCATCATGAGTTTGCGGGCGAATGGCGTGAAGACAGCCATAATAACCAGTTCGAATAAGTTGAAGATGGACACAGTGTATGCGGCACGCCCCGAAGTTAACGACCTGTTTGACGCGATACTGACATCTGAAGATTTTGAGAAGAGCAAGCCCGATCCCGATTGCTATATGAAAGGAGCGGAAAAATTCAGACTGCCCAAAGAGCAATGCGTAGTGTTTGAGGACAGTTTCAACGGACTGAAATCAGGGCGTGCAGCAGGGATGAAGGTAGTGGGACTTGCTACGACCAATGCAGCAGAAGCGATAGCGCCATATTCTGATTACGTGATATCCGATTTCAGAAGCCTTGATTATCGAAAAATATGTGGTATTCTTGATATGGAATGAAATAAAGACATTAAATTTGCACAGAAATTAAGCGAGGTGGGAACACTTAGCGTTAAGAAAAAGAACAGAGAATGGCAGGATATTTAGTTAGTGACAACAGAAAAGTCACGACACGCCGTTTCATTGAGATGAAGCAGCGAGGAGAGAAGATATCGATGCTCACGTCGTATGACTATACGACGGCAGGCATAGTAGACGGAGCAGGAATAGACGGAATACTGATAGGCGACTCCGCGTCAAACGTGATGGCAGGAAACGGAACCACGTTGCCGATAACTGTAGACCAGATGATATATCACGCAAAGTCGGTAGTTAGAGCCGTAAAGCGCGCCTTGGTGGTATGCGACATGCCCTTTGGCAGTTACCAGATAGACCGCAAAGAAGGCGTGAAGAATGCCATCCGCATCATGAAAGAAAGCGGTTGTGATGCCCTGAAGTTAGAGGGCGGTGTAGAAGTTATCGACACTGTAAAAGGAATAATAGACGCAGGAATCCCCGTAATGGGTCATTTAGGGTTAGTGCCACAGAGCATCAACAAATTCGGGACATACGCAGTGCGAGCCCAGGAAGTTTTGGAGGCAGAGAAGCTCATATCAGATGCGAAGTTGCTTGAAGAAGCAGGCTGTTTTGCAGTAGTATTGGAAAAGATACCAGCAAAGTTGGGCAAGACAGTATCAGAGACGTTGAAAGTTCCGACAATAGGAATCGGAGCAGGCGGCTATACCGATGGACAGATACTTGTGATAGCCGACATGCTTGGAATGTCGAAAGGCTTTAATCCACGTTTTTTGAGGAGATATTGTGACCTGAGTACCATAATGACCGATGCGATAGGGCAGTATGTGAGTGATGTAAAAGACAACACTTTCCCCAACGCAGAAGAGTCATATTGAAGACATTATTATTGAGAGATAAATTACTCTATTGAGCATCGCTCTCTCATATATTTGTTCATAACACACAAATAGCATATTAATAATAAAAAATAATATTATGAAAAAAACGATTTTGACGGCAATAATGACATTGCTCATTTCAGCCAACATGATGGCACAGGAAGTATATACAAATCAGTATGACAAAGATTTGGTAGAGAAAGCCCAGCAGTGGGTAGAGCAAGGGGAGTGGCGCAACGGATTTACGGCAGCAGGACCGGACAGCAG
>JAJPYV010000038.1 GCA_021204735.1 Prevotella sp. | reverse complement strand
GAAAATGATATATTAAACGATTTTCTTTTTTATACATATCAAATAATAAATTGGAATACAGAAAATACAACAATTTCGAGATTGTATAACAATAATTTCAATAATACAATTATAGATTTTCCTACTAAAATCGAGCAGCAAATAATTGCACATTTTTTCAATTCTTTGGATTCTCAAATCGAAGTTACGAGCAAGAAGATTACCATGTTGAGACAATTAAAGGAGGCATCACTTCAAAGTATGTTTCCTGCCGAAGGAGAGACTGTTCCGAAAGTAAGATTCAAGGGATTTAAAGGAGAATGGGAGAAGGTAAAGTTGAGTTCTGTTGCAACACGAGTAACACGGAAAAACACAGGTTTGCAAACAAATACACCAGTAACTATATCATCGGTTTATGGAATTGTTTCTCAAACTTCTTTTTTCAACAATGTTGTAGCAAGTTCAAATTTGAGCGGTTACTATTTGATAAAGAAAGGGGAATTTGCTTATAATAAGAGTTATTCCAATGGATATCCATTTGGTTCAGTAAAAAGGTTAGAGAATTTAGAAATGGGCGCATTATCAACATTATACATTGTATTTAAGCTGAATGATGATGTATCTCATGATTATGTAAATTGTTTCTTCGATACCAAATTATGGCATAAAGAAGTTGCAACAAGAGCTGCCGAAGGAGCAAGAAATCATGGACTTCTTAATATCAGTGCAGAAGATTTTTTAGATATTCAAATATATTTACCAACAGATATTGCAGAGCAGCAATTGATAGCCTCATTCTTCCGCAACCTTGACAGACAAATAAATATCTATACACAGCGATTGAAACTGATTAACCGAATCAAGTCAGCCTGTTTGGAAAAGATGTTCGTGCAGCCATAACATAATAGAAAAGCAAGTTAACAAAGTAAGAATCGACAATCATGACAAACATACAGCAATTTATCAAGGAAAGTGCATTTGAGGAAGCATTGATACAGCAGTTGAAGCAGCACGGCTGGGGAGACAGTGAAGTAATAAAACATCCGTCGGAAGAAGAATTGATTAAGAATTGGGCAGATATTCTTTATAAAAACAACCGTGAAATAGACAGATTAGGAAATTACTCATTGACAGCTACGGAAATGGGGCAGGTGATAAATGAAGTGAATAAGTGTGATTCCCCATTTGCGACAAACCGTTTTATCAATGGCGAGCAAGTGTCTGTGTTACGTGATAATCCAGATGATAAAAACAACTTTGGAAAGAAAGTATATCTAAAGATTTTCGATGCACAAAAGATATGTTCAGGACAGAGCACATATCAGATTGTGCAACAGCCACATTTCAGCACCGTGAACGAGTTGGCAGGCAGCCGCCGTGGAGATGTAATGCTGCTTATCAACGGGATGCCCGTGATACACATAGAGTTGAAACGCTCACGAGTGGATGTGTCACAGGCAGTATATCAAATTAAGCGATATATGCACGAGGGAGTATTCCAAAGCGGGATATATTCATTGATACAGATATTTGTGGCGATGACACCGGAGGAGACATTGTATTTTGCCAATCCAGGAACAGACGAGGCATTCAAGTCAGAGAACTGGTTTCATTGGGAAGATTTCAACAACGTTGTTGTAAAAGATTGGCAAAGGGTAACGCAAGACCTTCTATCCATACCGATGGCACACAGAATGGTAGGGTTCTATACCATTGCCGATGAGAAAGACAAAGTATTGAAAGTGTTGCGCCCGTATCAATATTACGCCGTAACAAGAATATCCGACAGAACACATCTGAATAAATTGGGTGACCACAGTCACCGTGGCGGATATATCTGGCACACTACAGGCTCAGGTAAGACAATGACATCATTTAAGGCAGCACAACTTATCTCAAATTCTGGTGATGCAGACAAGGTGGTTTTTATTATGGACAGGATAGAACTCTCTGTACAATCACTTGATGAATACCGTGGCTTTGCAGGAGAAAATGATGTTGTGCAGGATACGCAAGACACCACTATGCTGCTGTCGAAATTGTTGAGTACAGACAACGATGACCGTCTTATTGTAACTTCGATACAGAAGATGTCGAATATTCAGGAAAGTGCGACCATCAGTAAAAGAACGATAGAAACAATTGACAAAAAACAACTTGTTTTCATTATAGACGAGTGCCACCGTTCAGTATTCGGGAAAATGCTGATGAACATAAAGAGGGCATTTCCAAGAGCCTTGTTGTTCGGATTTACAGGCACACCGGTATTTGAGAAAAATGCGCATGGAGAAATCACGACAGAGACTATTTTTGGTGAATGGCTGCACAAATATACGATTGCCAACGCAATACCAGACGGAAATGTATTGGGCTTTGACCTTACAATGGTAAATACCTATGTTGAGGACGAGTTGCGTGAAAAGGCTGCATTCTCACAGATTGGAATACACGATATTGCCGAACTTGATGATTGCACGGAAGATCAGAAGCAACTATACCATAAATTCATGGAAGAGTTGCAGATGGAAAAAACATATACAGACGAGAACGGCAAAAATCAGCATGGAATAGAATATTACCTGCCAAAAGAATTATACAAACGGAAAAAACATCATAATGCCGTTGCAAAAAATATCTTCGATAATTGGCAAAGGTTCAGCAAGAACGGGAAATTTCATGCAATCCTTGCCACAAAGAGCATAAAAGAGGCGATAGAATATTATCACCTGTTTAAGGATAATTATTCTGCGCTGAATGTGGCAACAGTATTCGACAATAACATTGACAATTCGGATGACGGAATTGCCAAAGAGGACAATATATTGGAGATACTCAACGATTATAACCTGAAATACCATACGACATTCCAACTTGCCACATACGTGAAGTACAAGAAAGATGTGGCCAAACGACTTGCGCACAAAAAACCATACTTAAACATAGAGACAGACCATGCGCAACAGATAGATCTACTCATAGTAGTATCTCAAATGCTGACAGGTTATGACTCGAAATGGGTGAATACGCTTTATGTGGATAGGACTATGCAATATATCGACATCATACAGTCGTTCTCACGTACCAACCGTTTGTTCGGACCAGACAAGCCATTTGGTAACATACTTTACTACACGTATCCATATTCGATGAGAGTTGACATAGAAGAAGCCCTGAAACTGTATGTGGACAGACCGCTTGGCTTGTTCGTTGACAAGTTGGAGGCAAACCTTATGAAAATCAACACCTTGTTCATCGAGATACGGAACATTTTCCAACATTGTGGTATTGAGAATTTTGAGAAGTTGCCAAATGAACGAGAAGACCGCAATATGTTCGCAAAGAAATTCTCGGAGATGACACGGAAATTGGAAGCCGCAAAGATACAAGGGTTCAGTTGGGATAAGGCAGAATATGAGTTTCAGAATGGAGACACTTACAACCATGTAAGGATGCAGTTTGATGAAAATACATATAATGTTCTTATGCGGAGGTATCGTGAGCTGTTTATTGGTAATGGAGGTGACCGTGGAAGCGAAGAAGAAGATTTTGACTATCCGATAGATATCTATATCACGGAAATGGATGCCGGCACTATTGACGCCGAATATATCAACTCTCGCTTTGAACGTTATTTGAAAAAACTACATACAGAAGGACAAAATGGCGAACTGACAAAGTCTGCTTTGGAAGAACTGCACAAGGCATTCGCCTCTCTTTCTCAAGAAGACCAGAAAACGGCAACTGTGATAATCCACCATATCCAGAGTGGAGACTTTCGCATTACGCCAGGCAAGACAATCTACGATTATATTACCGAGTTTCAGATAGACAAACTGCATAAGCAAATTCTTGCCCTTGCTGATGCGACAGGATTGAATGCCAGTCAATTGGAAAATATCATCAAGCGTAACGTGACAGAGAGGACACTGAATGAGAATGGTCAATTTGATAGATTGAAGCAGACTTTGGACTTTAATAAAACAAAGGAATTTGTCTCAAAGGTGCAGGATACTGTTATTATAGTTCCTCTTGTCATGGTCTATGCAGACAAATTGCTTAGGGAATTTATCTTGGACGGCAGCAGTAGAGAGCGCATACTGAAATCGTATATAAGTGATGAAGAAAGCAATGTTGATGATATTGATAACAACAAAAATGCAGATAAAGTCTATAATTTGCAGCCACATTATGATTATTTGAAAGTGGCAGAGGATATAAAGGGTTGGTCAGAAGCAAAACGACTTGGTATATTGAGAAAGAGTATCGTACAACTTTTGGAAACCAGTAAATCTGCCCTCAGAAAGCAACAGCATTGGATTTCAA
>JAJPYV010000144.1 GCA_021204735.1 Prevotella sp. | reverse complement strand
AATACTAACCTGTCGTTCCAACAATGCTTTATGGCACTGGCTACTGCTGGTGCACGCCCATGGGCTGCCTCCTGCCAGTCGATGTCTATATAACGATATGCGAACACAGCACATCCTACAGGACATACGCCTACGGCTCTGTCTTCCATGCCCATCTCCTCAATTATTTCTGCTACGAGTTTGTGAACAACGCCATGAGAGCAACCGGGACAGTAGTGCATCGGTGTATCATTCAAAAGATCCGGCTTCTTGTAAACAAGATTTTCCGGGGATATTATTTCTTTGTTCATATTTCTTAGGTTTTTATTTTTTAACGGAATAGAGGTTTAGAATAACTCCTTTATCGCTTTTACTATCTCATCTGGCTCTGGAACGATACCTCCAAGTCGTCCGAAATTCATCACTGGTACTTTTCCGTTGACTGAAAGACGAATGTCTTCAACCATCTGACCTGCATTTATCTCTACTGACAGTATGCCTTTCTTGCCCTCTGCAATATTTGCTACTGCATTTGTCGGGAAAGGCCATAATGTAATAGGGCGCAAAAGACCGACCTTGATGCCCTCATTGCGTGCCTTCTCTATAGCTTTCTCTGAAATTCGGGCTGCACTTCCAAAAGCAACTATTACATAGTCGGCATCTTCACAGTGCTTTGTTTCATAACGAACTTCATTCTCCCTTATCGTCTGGTATTTATGCTGCAATGCCAAATTGCGCTTTTCCATAACCTCTGGCTGCAACTCAAGAGAGGTGAGGATGTTCGGCTGGCGGTCTTTTGTCCTGCCGATTGTAGCCCATGGGCACTCCTTGCGTATTTCTTCCTCCGTACGACGTGGCTTATATGGCGGCAACTCTACACGTTCCATCATCTGACCGATTACTCCGTCACTCAAAATAATTACGGGCGTGCGATACTTAAATGCAAGCTCGAATGCCAAGTCCATGAAATCTGCCATCTCTTGTACCGATGCTGGTGCAAGAACTATAGTATAATAGTCTCCATTACCGCCACCACGGGTAGCCTGAAAATAGTCGCTCTGTGATGGCTGGATAGTACCCAAACCGGGACCACCTCGCTGCACGTTGACAATGACACCTGGTATCTCCGCACCTGCCATGTATGCAATGCCCTCCTGCATCAGTGCAACACCAGGACTGGATGATGAGGTAAGTGCCCTCTTACCAGCACCTCCGGCTCCATATACCATATTTATGGATGCTAACTCGCTCTCCGCCTGTACCACCACCATACCGGTAGTCTCCCATGGCTTGAGCAGCGCAAGTGTCTCGATTACTTCACTCTGAGGCGTAATAGGGTAGCCGAAATATGCGTCAGCTCCACAACGTATCGCCGCATGGGCTATCGCCTCGTTTCCTTTCAACAATGTTACTTCTTTCTCTGCCATACCTGTTATTCCTCCATTCTTTTTTTGTAAACCGTAATACATCCGTCGGGACAAACTATCGCACATGAGGCGCACCCGATACAGTCATCGGGTTTTACAGTCTCCACATACGGATAACCACTTACGTTGACTTTCTTTGACAATGCTATCACCGACTTTGGACATGCCTCAATACACAGGGCACATCCCTTACAACGGTCTGTATTGACGATTATAGCTCCTTTTATCTTACTCATAAATTAAATATTGTTTTTTTATTTTGCGGCGGCACCTAACAAGTTGTCCTGAAAAGAATGTCCACCAATTTTATTCACGGATTGTAGATGTCCTTGCAATAATAGCTCAGAATATTGTCAAGCATTTCCTTTGCTGCCACAGCTGGACTTTCAGGATCTAATCCTATCGCCTCAACATAGTTGTTGATGGCCTGCTGCCAGTTGCCTTCCTGACGGAACCTATTTCCCATTCTGTAATATTCTTCTGCTGTCATCTTATTACATTATATATTATTAGTGATGGTTGTATTGTCATTGATAATATTCCTTCTTGCCTGCCGCCAACGTGTTCTTCATCAAAGAACATATCGTCATTGGTCCTACGCCTCCTGGCACTGGCGTGATGAAAGAACATTTTGGAGCAACCTCATCGAACTTCACATCACCATTGAGACGAAAACCGCTCTTACGTGTAGCATCAGGAACTCGTGTAGTACCTACATCAATCACTACCGCTCCTTCCTTAACCATATCGGCAGTAACGAAATTCGGCTGTCCTATTGCGGCGATGATTATGTCGGCTTGACGACACTCGTCTTTCAATGTCTTTGAACGACTATGACAAACTGTTACTGTGGAGTCTCCATACTGCTTCTGCATCATCAACTGTGCCATTGGCTTTCCTACAATGTTACTCCTGCCAAGGATAACGCACTTCTTTCCTGAAGTCTCAATACCATAATGACGAAGAAGTGTGAGGATACCAAGTGGTGTAGCTGAGATGAAACAAGGAAGCCCGATAGCCATACGCCCTACATTTACGGGGTGAAAACCGTCAACATCCTTACGGTAATCTATCGCCATGATGATTTTCTGCTCGTCTATGTGTTTCGGCAAAGGCAACTGCACGATATATCCATCAACGTCATCATCCTTGTTCAACTCTCTTACTTGTTGAAGAAGCCTGTCCTCCGTCACATCATCCTCAAAACGTATGAGCGTGCTCTTGAAGCCGCACTCCTCACAAGCAATGACCTTGTTCCTGACGTATGTCTCACTGCCTCCATCATGGCCTACGAGGATTGCAACAAGGTGTGGGGGCCTACCTCCCCCTGCAACAACTTGCTTTACTTCTTCGGCTATCTCCGCCTTCATATAGGCGGAGGTAGCTTTACCATCTATCAATTGCATATTTCTAAGTTTATATTATTCTCATCTGCCCCACTGTCACCATAAATGGGGTGTTTGATCATCTTCTGCTCAACGCATCCTCGGATTACCATTCATCGCATTCATCATCTTACTCATGTTGGGATTGGTAATCATCTTCATCATCTTACGTGTCTGGTCAAATTGCTTTATCAGTCGGTTCACTTCCTGTATGTTGGTGCCTGAGCCTTTCGCTATACGCTGGCGACGACTCGTGTTTAGGATTTCCGGTGTGGTACGCTCCTTCGGAGTCATACTAAGGATTATTGCCTCTATACCCTTGAATGCGTCATCGTCAATGTCTATATCCTTAATAGCCTTTCCTACTCCTGGTATCATGGATGCCAATTCCTTAACATTTCCCATCTTCTTTATCTGATGTATCTGGTTAAGGAAATCGTTGAAATCGAATTTGTTCTTCTGTATCTTCTTCTGAAGACGCTTTGCCTCTTCCTCATCAAACTGCTCCTGTGCACGCTCCACAAGACTTACAATGTCGCCCATTCCAAGGATTCGGTCTGCCATTCGTGAGGGATGGAATGCGTCGATTGCTTCCATCTTCTCGCCTGTACCTATAAACTTAATAGGTTTCGTTACGACAGTACGGATACTTATCGCAGCACCACCACGTGTATCTCCATCGAGTTTGGTAAGTACTACACCATCAAAGTCAAGGCGGTCGTTAAACTCCTTTGCGGTGTTCACCGCATCCTGACCTGTCATAGAGTCTACTACAAACAGCGTCTCATCGGGATTGACTGAGTTTTTGAGTGTCTCTATCTCGTTCATCATCTCCTCGTCAACAGCAAGACGACCAGCGGTATCTATAATGACAACATCATTGCCCTTTGCCTTTGCCTCCTTAATGGCATTATTTGCAATTTCAACGACATTCTTATTGTCTGGCTCTGAATAAACAGGTACTCCTATCTGTTCTGCAACAACCTTCAACTGCTCAATTGCTGCTGGACGGTAAACATCGCATGCAACAAGCAATGGCTTCTTGTGCTGCTTGTTTTTCAACATGTTTGCCAACTTGCCTGAAAATGTTGTTTTACCAGAACCCTGTAAACCTGACATCAAAATTATCGACGGGCGACCGTCAAGTTTCAAACCGACATTCTCTCCGCCCATCAATTCGGCAAGTTCATCATGCACAAGCTTGACCATCATCTGACCTGGCTTGACCGCCGTAAGCACATTCATACCCAAAGCCTTCTGCTTTACTGTATCGGTGAATGTCTTAGCAACCTTATAGTTTACATCTGCATCTAAAAGGGCGCGCCTTACGTCTTTCAGGGTTTCGGCAACGTTAATCTCTGTTATTTTACCCTCACCCTTAAGTATTTTAAATGAGCGTTCAAGTCTGTCGCTTAGATTTTCAAACATAGTCTATATCTTTGTTCTTGTTACATTATTATATATGTGATATCTATCTGTTAAAAAAGAGGAAAATCCTCTTTACAGGTGCTAACGATTCTACTG
>JAJPYV010000041.1 GCA_021204735.1 Prevotella sp. | reverse complement strand
AAAACCATGGTAAATACAAAGAAACAAAACGGCAGTGTTGTAGCTATTATAACGATGATGTTCATTTACGCCATGATATCGTTCGTTACCAACCTTGCAGCCCCTGTAGGCGTAATTTGGAAAAATCAGCCAGAACTTATGGGCAGTAATTTCTTAGGCATGATGGGTAACATGATGAATTTCTTGGCTTACTTGTTCATGGGTATTCCAGCTGGAAAGATGCTCGTTAAGTTCGGATATAAGAAAACGGCGATGGTCGCTATTGCAGTAGGTTTCGTCGGTGTTCTGATACAGTTCCTCTCCGGTTTCCCGACAGGCATTACTGGTTTTGTAGTATATCTTTTGGGCGCATTCATCTGTGGCTTCTCTGTCTGCATGCTCAACACGGTGGTAAATCCGATGCTCAATTTGCTCGGTGGTGGCGGCAACAGAGGTAACCAGCTCAACCTTATCGGAGGTACGTTCAACTCGCTTGCCGGTACACTGACTCCTATGTTGGTTGGTGCCTTAATTGGAACTGTAACGGCAAGTACCTCAATGGCAGACATCAACCTCGTACTTTTCATAGCAATGGCTGTATTCGCATGCGCTTTTGTAATATTGTCGTTCATCCCTATTGCTGACCCGGAGATGGGTAAGGCTACTGTAAACACTGTGTTTGAACACAGTCCATGGGCTTTCCGCCACTGTACTTTGGGAGTTATCGGTATTTTTGTGTATGTAGGTGTTGAGATTGGAATACCAGGAACACTTAATTTCTATATCTCTGATACTACCGACAAGGGAGCAGGACTTATTGCCAATGCTGCTGCAGTAGGTGGTTTCGTAGCAGGTACATATTGGTTGCTGATGCTTGTTGGTCGTTTTGTGGCAGGTTTCATAGCAGATAAGGTGTCCAGTCGTGCCATGATGATAGCAGTTTCTTCTGTGGCAATCGTTCTTATGGTAATAGCAATGGTATCTTCCAAGTATGTTACTACTTCGATGCCTGTGTTCACAGGTACATCGTTTACTATGGTCACAGTGCCAATCAGTGCGTTGCTTCTTGTTCTTTGCGGTTTGTGCACCTCAATCATGTGGGCAAGTATTTTCAACCTCGCAACAGAAGGACTTGGTAAGTACACTGCTGCGGCATCTGGCTTGTTTATGATGATGGTAGTAGGTGGTGGAATCCTGCCATTGTTGCAGAATTTCATAGCAGACAAGGCCGGTTATATGATTTCTTACATCATTCCTCTGCTCGCCGTTATCTACTTGCTTTACTATGCTCTGTTGGGATGCAAGAATGTAAACAAGGATATACCGGTTTGAGTGGAGAGTTAAGAGTGAAGAGTGAAAAGTTCGATGCGGCTGAAACCGAATGCATTCTAAGTTAAAAGTTCCGATTTTCAGTCATGAAGATACAACGCAAACAAGGCAATGAGACGCTTTTAGAGCGAAAGAAAACAGTTTTTCTTTGCTCCAGAATGGAACCAGATGCGGTGAGAGTTGCTGTAGAGAAGTGGCTTGACGGATTGTCTCCTGACGTAGATTGCGTGATGTGTGGCAGTCATTCGCAAATGGAGAGGGTAGTGTTTGAGAGACTTCTCAAAGACAAGATACCTGCCATTTTGGTGCTTGCCGAGGCGTTGTATGACCGTTGGGATGCACCGATTGAGGCAGCTTTGCGTGAGGGTAGGTTACTTATTATCACTCATTGTGACGATAATGTACATTCTGTTAGTTCCCGTTCTGCTTTTGACAGGAACTTGCTTATGCTCTCGCTTGCCGAAAATATTGTAGTTGGTTTTTGCAAAAAAGGTGGTAATTTGGAACGTGTCTTGGTGGGTTTCGACAATGTTACTTATTTGTTTGTGCAGCAAGAGAAACCTAAGAGAAAGACAGTATTAGGAAATATCTCACGGCATGCAGAGAGTAATGGTAATTCTTTGAATGGCAATGGTTTATGGAGTAAGTCGGGCTCTTTTGAAAATGGAAACATCACGATAGAGGTGAATGGTTTTGGTAAAGAAACTTACTTGAAGATAATCCAAAAGGACGAGAGTTCACCGAATGGCAGTTTGGGTGAACGACTTACGTTCAGTCGTTCTGAATTTGCCAGTTTTTATCATGCAATCAAGCAGATAAAAGATACTTTTAATGCATCAGAAGAGAGCCATGACAGCGTGATTATAAAGTCTGACAGTGGTGATGTTACGATTGATTTCATTCCAGATGATAATTGCGGAACGTGGGTTTTCACACAGAGTAAAGTGCTTGTTAATAAAGCGTTGCATCGCCATACTATAAAGTTGCAGACCACTGATTTCCTCGCTTTTTATGAGTTGTTGAGTTCTGCAGCAAGTTATTGGCGATTGTAATGGGAATAATCTGTTTAAAGCCTTTCTAAAGTCCTTATTTCCCTATCTCGCTGTAGTCAGGGATGTTTTTTAGAAAGGTATATTTTTTGTTTTCATAGTCCATCTTGCAGCAATAATGTTGCATTCCATTACTCACAATGAGAAAATCCACATGCATAAGCATGTTGTAGACTGATATTTGGTCAAAAACTTTTTGGGTTAGTGTGATTGTTGGTGCTTTATATTCTATTATCATACAGGGCTTAGTTTCTTTGTTATATAGTACGCTGTCACACCTTAGTTTTTTTTGCCCGATTTTTAGTTCTATCTCGTTAGCGAGTAATGCAGCAGGGTATCCCTTGTGGTCAATAAGAAAATGGATGAAATGTTGGCGAACCCACTCCTCTGGCGTAAGAAACACGTATTTTCGTCGCAATATGTCGAAAATATACTTCTTTCCGTCTTGCTCAATGATTTTTATTTCGTATTGGGGTAGGTTTAATTGATTCATTTTATTAAATTTGCAAATGGAAACAAAATCTGCACTTGCAAAGTTAACCATTATTATCTGAACTATTGAATTTTTCAAGTGTTATTTTGGAGTACAGGCTATCTATTGCGAGGAGATATGGCGGGAAAAGGAGGAACGACCTATGAGGGAATAATGAGAGATTTGCGGGCTGGCAAATACTTGCCTGTTTATATCCTTATGGGTGAGGAGGCCTATTATATCGACAAGATTTCTGATTTTATCGCGGAAAATGCATTGGCTCCCGAAGAATGTGATTTCAATCTGACTGTTGTTTTTGGTTTGGACGTACAAGCGAGTCAGATTGTAGATACGGCTCGTCGTTATCCCTTGATGGCTGAACGTCAGGTGGTGATAGTGAAGGAGGCTCAGAACATAAAAGATTGGGATCCACTTGAGTTGTATGTTGAGAAGCCCGTGAAATCTACGGTCCTCGTGATTTGTTATAAGAATGGTACGATTGACAGGCGCAAGAAGATTATTACTAAAGCGGCTGCCCAGGGTGTCGTATTTGTGAGTGATAAGAAAAAAGACAACTACCTGCCTGATTTCATCAAGGATTATGTCAAGACTAATGGTTCTGCAACTATTGATAACCAGGCTGTCCAGATGATGGCTGAGCATATTGGCAATGATCTCAACCGAATGGCGAGTGAACTTGACAAGTTGTTTTTGGTCCTTCCTGAAAACGATAAGCGCATAACTCCAGAGATAGTGGAGGATAGGATAGGGATTAGTAAGGACTTCAATGCTTTTGAGTTGAAGAATGCCATTGTCAAACGTGATATAAAGAAAGCAAACCAGATAGTAGACTATTTCAAGGATAATCCCAAGGCACAGAGCGTTTACCTTGTTATTCCAACTTTGTTCTCTTATTTCCAGAATTTGTTTATAGCTTATTATGCTCCGCAACCATATAGAGAAGACTCTGTCGCAGGGTATCTTGGACTTAAAGGAGGGTGGTTGGCACAGGATTACGTTACAGGAGTGCATAATTACAATAGTAATAAAGTTGTGGAGATTATCTCAAAACTAAGGGAAATGGATGCCAAAAGTAAGGGTTTAGACAATCCGAATACCCCAATAGGCGACCTTTTAAAAGAGCTTGTTTTCTTCATTTTGCATTAAACATTTGTCTTTTTCCACCCCATTTTTTCTATTTTATCAATTTTCATAGGCATAAAAAATAGGGGTAAAGTCTCTATAAGTCAATATGTTTTGTAAATTTTGACGCTCTTAGAATCGCATATTTTTGAACTGCTTTTACCATATTTCAGAATATTGAAAAAATCCCTGTTTTTTGATGAAAATGCCTGCCTAAATTTACAATTAGCATTTATTTGCGTTTATAATTTTGAAATTTACAAATTAATATAAATATATTTGTAAATATATACAAGCATATTTTTGCGTTATTTGTATATACAAACTTAAACGTATAATTATTTACATATATTTATACAAACATAAATCATTAT
>JAJPYV010000325.1 GCA_021204735.1 Prevotella sp. | reverse complement strand
GCTTTTGGATTTCCCATTTTTCCTAATTTTTGAGGAGTTAACACATAGATTAATAATCACGCTGCATGTCAGCGATTTTCTGTTGCAGTTTTCTAACCTGTTCTTCCTGCAATACACGCTTGTATTCGATAGGAACAACCTGTATAAAGTCTTCTACATATCTGTTCCAATCATCAAGCATGGTGCGGGCAAGTTTTGAGCCCGTATAGAGATAGTGCTGGCGGATAAGTTCATGAAGTTCCTTGCGGTAACTACTTTCCTCAACGAGGTTTATCTCCACCATGTCCATGTTACAGAAGTAATCAAAATTGTGGTTCTTGTCCCAAACATAAGCCACACCACCACTCATACCAGCGGCGAAGTTACGACCTGTCTCACCGAGCACTACTACCCTGCCGCCTGTCATATATTCACAGCAGTGGTCGCCAGCACCTTCGATAACAGCAATAGCGCCAGAGTTGCGCACTCCAAAGCGTTCACCCACCTTACCATTGATGTAAAGTTCACCGCTTGTAGCGCCATACAAACCCGTATTACCAGCGATTATGTTGTCCTCCGCATTAAAGTTACTCCTGATAGGAGGCAAAATAGCAATACGGCCACCACTAAGACCCTTACCAAAGTAGTCGTTCGCCTCACCTTCGAGTTTGAAACTGACACCCTTCACAAGAAATGCGCCGAAACTTTGGCCAGCAGAACCCTTGAATTTAATATTTATTGTAGAATCCGGAAGCCCCTGTTCACCATACTTTTCAGCAATCATACCACTAAGCATTGTACCAGCAGCACGGTCAGTATTTTTTATGGCATAGTCAAGGTTCACCTCCTCCTTATTATCAATAGCCTTCATAGAATAACGGATTATCTGTCTGTCAAGGATATTGTCAAGGTCATGGATAGGTTCGGTAGTGTGATAAATCGAGCAGTTGCCTTCCTCCCTATGAAGCAGACGAGTGAAATCAAGCAATGAAGGTTTGCTATGTTCAACAGTCGCCTTCTTCTTTATAAATTCCGTATGTCCTACTATATCATCAAACTTCTCATAGCCTAATTCAGCAAGATACTCACGGACCTCCTGAGCGAGGAAAGTGAAATAATTTACGAGATATTCATATTTACCCAAGAAATGTTTGCGCAGTTCAGGAATCTGAGTGGTTACCCCGAGAGGGCATGTGTTCATGTTGCACTTTCTCATCATAACACAACCTAAAACAATCAAAGTCAACGTACCGAAGCCAAACTCATCAGCACCGAGCATTGCCATTGTGATAATGTCACGACCAGTCTTCAACTGACCGTCAACCTGCAGACGCACCTGACCACGAAGGCCGTTCTTGACGAGAGTCTGTTGTGTTTCACTGATACCGATTTCTGTAGAGATACCAGCGAAACGCATACTAGACGCAGGCGAAGCGCCAGTACCACCCTCAGCACCAGAGATAACTATCAGGTCAGCCTTTGCCTTCGCGACACCAGCAGCGATAGTACCTACCCCACTTTCAGCCACAAGTTTGACACTGACAGCAGCTTTCGGGTTAACGTTTTTCAAGTCGAATATCAACTGCGCAAGATCCTCAATAGAGTAAATATCATGGTGAGGCGGTGGTGAAATCAATGATATACCAGGAATAGAGTTACGAGTTTTAGCGATAATCTCGTTGACCTTGAAACCAGGCAACTGACCACCCTCACCAGGCTTAGCACCTTGTGCTATTTTAATTTGTATCTCTTCCGCATTGACAAGATATTCTGTAGTTACACCGAAACGTCCCGATGCAATCTGCTTTGTTTTGCTTGACAGAGAGATTCCATTGAATGTCGCATGGAAACGGTCGTTATCCTCTCCACCTTCACCAGTGTTAGAACGTGTACCAAGCTTGTTCATGGCAAGAGCAACAGTTTCATGAGCCTCCTTGCTCAATGCACCGAAACTCATACCAGCAGCCACGAAACGCTTCACGATATTTTCAACAGGTTCTACCTTATCAATACTTATTGGCTGGCGGTCGGATTTCAAATCGAAATAATCACGGATGAATATAGAACTCTCTTTATCGTCAACGAGTTTTGTAAACTCCTTGTATTTCTTATAGTTACTGGTACGTGTTGCAAGCTGCAGAGTAGCTATCGTCTCAGGATTCCATGCATGCTTGATGCCGTCCTTGCGGTAGTGGAACTGCCCAAGGTTCGGTAAGAAGTCAGTCTCAGCATGTCTCGAGAAGCCAGCATCATGCATGGCAATAGCATCACGAGCAATAGTCTCAAGTCCGATACCCCCGATTGTAGATACATCAGTACCGAAATAGTTCTTTAAAAGACTTTCCGACAGACCGATACTCTCAAAGATCTTTGCTCCGCGATATGAGCGGATGGTAGAGATACCCATTTTCGCCATAATTTTCAGCAGAGCCTTCTTGACCGCCTTAATATAATTAGCCTCAGCCGTCTCATAGTTCTCCTGTATTTTTCCGCGTTTTACGAGGTCATCAAGTATTGCGAAAGTCATGTAAGGACAAAGAGCAGAAGCACCATAACCCAACAAAAGTGCGGCGTGCATAGTTTCACGAATCTCACCACTTTCTACGATAAGAGCTGTTTGTACACGTTTACCTACTGAAATAAGGTAATGATGCACGGCACTTACAGCCAACAATGATGGTATAGCAGCGTGCTTCTGGTCGATGTCACGGTCGGAAAGAATTATGTAGTTATAACCTTCATCGACACTTCTTTCAGCCTCCTTGCAAAGGTGGTCGAGAGCCTCATGCAGGCCATCCTCACCCTTTGAGCACTCAAAGAGTATAGGCAGTTTCACAGTGTTGAAACCCTTGTAGCGGATATTACAAAGAATATCGAGTTGCGTATTGTTCAATATTGGGTGAGGGAGGCGCACCATCTTGCAATTTGTCGCATCTGGTTTAAGGATACCCGTTCCTACCCTACCAATATATTCTGTAAGAGACATTACCAAGCTCTCACGGATGGAGTCGATGGAAGGGTTGGTAACCTGTGCGAACTGCTGACGGAAATAGTTGAAGAAGACCTGTGGTTTGTCGCTCAACACGGCAAGTGGGGTATCATTGCCCATTGCACCAGTTGGTTCCTGTGCGTTCACGCACATCGGGATAATAGTATCTTCAATATCTTCCTGACCATATCCAAACACAAGTTCGTGACGGATAAGGTCATCAACACTATTCGACACCTTACGGCCACTCTTTAGTTTTTCCAACTGTATGCGGTTAGTTGACAACCACTGGCGGTAAGGATGTTCAGCGGCAAGGCGTTCCTTTATTTCACCGTCATAATAAATCTTACCCTCTTTTGTGTCAATCATCAATATCTTTCCGGGTTGCAACCTACCCTTCTCAGCAATCTCCGTCGGGTCAAAATCCATTACACCTACCTCACTCGCCACAACCATCATATCGTTTTTAGTTATCGTGTAACGCGCTGGACGTAGGCCATTGCGGTCGAGCATACCACCAGCATAGCGACCATCACTAAATAGCAATGCAGCAGGACCGTCCCATGGTTCCATCAGGATTGAGTGGTACTCATAGAACGCCTTCAATTCTTCGGAAATCGGGTTTTTGTCGTTGAAACTCTCTGGCACCATAAGTGTCATAGCATGTGGCAATGACAAACCACTCATCACGAAAAACTCAAAAACGTTATCAAGACTTGCGGAGTCGCTCATGCCAGGCTGCACTATTGGCGTTATATTTTTGATATCCCCAAGTTGTTCAGAACTAAGCACACTCTCACGAGCTTGCATCCATCCCCGATTGCCACGGATAGTATTTATCTCACCGTTGTGGCACAAAAGACGGAACGGTTGTGCAAGGCTCCAAGTAGGAAACGTGTTTGTAGAGAAACGAGAGTGAACCAGTCCGATACCACTCGTAAAATAATTGTTGGTCAAATCAGGAAAATACTGTCGTAATTGCAAACTCGACAGCATACCTTTATATACGATGTTCTTGCTTGAGAGAGAACAGATATAGAAATCCTCATCCTTGACTCTCTTCTCAATCTTCTTTCGTATCACGTAAAGCATGCGTTCAAACACAGGCACCTTGTCATCGGTTACGCCAGTAACAAACACCTGTTTTATATCCGGCTCAACAGCACGTGCAGTCTCCCCAAGACAATCAGGGTTAGTAGGAACGTTGCGGAGGTGCATAAGGGAGAGACCCTCTCGCTCAATTTCCTCAATCATTATACTCAAAATCTCATGCTGCTTCTTGTTATCCTTAGGAAAAAACACAAGTCCTGTACCATACTTTCCCTTCTCAGGTACAGGTATTCCCTGCAAGAGGATAAACTCATGGGGAATCTGAAGCAGTATGC
>JAJPYV010000389.1 GCA_021204735.1 Prevotella sp. | reverse complement strand
GATATTCAGCGGCAGACTGCTCACCGCTCTTGCCGGTATCGTTGTGTCGGGCCATCAGAGTTCAAGTTTCATCTTTACAAAAATAACGAATTTCCCGCTTTCGCTAAATTTTAAACCGCTAAAACCCGTATGAATGACGATTGTCGTATATTTGTAAAACGACTCGTTATTTACAAACCCTCCCCATGGAAACAGAGAATAAACCAGATACCGAAGAGATTGACCGGAAATATATGCGACAAGCCCTCATCGAGGCGCAAGCTGCTTACGAACAAGGAGAGATTCCCGTCGGAGCAATCATCACCTACAAAGACCGTGTCATAGCTCGGGCCCATAATCTGACCGAAAAACTCAACGATGTGACGGCCCATGCCGAGATGCAGGCCATCACGGCGGCAGCCAATACGTTAGGTGGCAAGTATATGCCCGAATGTACCCTCTACGTCACACTCGAACCCTGCGTGATGTGTGCCGGAGCTATTGGTTGGGCGCAAATGGGAAGGGTCGTTTTCGGGGCATCGGACGAAAAGAGAGGCTATCGCCTCTACTCGTCTGGAATCCTCCACCCCAAGACAGAGGTCAGCCACGGCATCCTCCAAGAGGAATGCACCCGCCTCCTCACCGACTTCTTCAAACAACGGCGATAGCCAGGCAATTTGCCCGAACACTACTGTACCAGCACGACACCGCCTTGCGGTAGAACCGTCACCGACATCGTTCCGTTACGTTTCAGCTTCTCCGTCTTCATTTGCGGTTGTCGCTGCAAGTCATCACTGTAAACGGCAACCTCTTGTCCGACGGCCAACATGGGAAGGTCAAGTTTGAGCGTCAACGGTTCGTCCGTAGCGTTGACAGCCGCCACATACCACGTGTCATTGTGACGACGGGCCAGAACGACAAACCGACCGGGATAGCCGTCGATGAAGCGGGTCTCGTCCCAAGTAGTAGGCATCCGTTTCAGATAGTCCAGACAGAGTTGTGGGGCATCCTCCAGGTTATTGGGAGCCAAGGCGAAATGCTGTATCGGATTCTGGAAGAGCACACAAGTCGCCAACTCAAAGACATCCGTAGTACGACGAACGGAGCCGCCATCGTTCCCTCGGTTAAGCCGTTTGTTCAGGAAGCACCCGCCGAACTCCATGCAACCCACCGTGTTGCGGATGAACGGATGCAGACAGGCGTTGAACGCCTCCACATCGCAGTAATGCTGGGCGAATATCAGGTTCTCAGAAGCCAACACCGCCTCACTGCCCATATAGTTGGGGTACATACGTTCCCAACCACGTGGCAGGGTGCATCCGTGGAAAATCACCATCAGACCGTGGTCATCGGCATCACTCAATATCTCCTCATACAGCCGCATCGTCTCTTGCTTGTCTCCGCCGAAGAAGTCCACCTTGATACCCTTCACGCCCTGCTGCTGCAACCACTCCATCTCCTGTTTCCGGACAATGGAGTTGTCCATCCGGTTGATGGGCCCCTGTACGATATCGTTCCAATAGCCGCTCGAACTGTACCACAGGAGAACGTCAACCCCCTTGTCGTGGGCATATCGGATAAGATCCTCCATACGCTCTTTGCCGATATTCCTATCCCACAAATTGTCTATCAATACATATTCATACCCCATGGCGGCAGCCAGGTCGATATAGCGTACCTGGTCGTCGTAATTGATGCTGCCGTCCTGCCAAAGAATCCAACTCCATGTACCCCGTCCGGGTTTGTAGTCATGTTTTGTCTCATAGCGGGGTTCCACCACATCCCACGGGACCGTGGTCTCGACAATGGGTCCCAACGTCTCTCCTACGGTAAGGGTGCGCCACGGCGTATGGCCGGGCAGGGCGAAAGCTGGTTCGGATGTGCCGTTGCCATTGTTCTCCTCCGACATGGGAAAGGTCACCCGATAGAGGTTGTCGCTATGCTCCAACCGAGAGGCACAATAACGGCTGTCAACGCCCGTTTCGCTGACCAACACCCATCCCTTCTCCCCGACACGAAAGAGGCAGGGACAGGTATATCCGTGTCCGTACAACGAAGGCTCATCCATAGCGGCATCGGCCTTATACTCCTCTTCATAACTGGGTTTGGTCCGCTTCCAACCCACCATGGCATCGTTCTGCGGACAAAGGAAAGTCGTAGTCTCTGCAGGAAAACGGAACCCCGTCTCCTCACTCAACACCCGCACGCTACCCGTCTCCCCTTGCCGGGGAAGGGTATAGCGGAGAGCGACATCATGATTGCTGACCCGAAAGGTGAGTTGCATCGGTTGCCCTTCGCTGTTGGTAAAAGAGCAGGTCAATTCATTGGCCTGATAATGCACTTGCGAACACTTGATTCGATTCAAAGTGTAATGCTCATCAATCGTACGGGACGCTTGTCCGGTCAGTGTCAACCCCTGCGTGAAGTCTCCGGCTGTGGTATTTAGTCCCAAAGGAGAAGACTCCAACAGCTGCTTGCCGTTGTAAGAGAGAGCGTAGGAGATTTTTCCCTCCTCCGGACAAGTGAGGGAGACTTGCAACAACCCATCCGGACCCGAGACGACTGCATCGGGTTCCGTTTGCTGGGGAATAGAGAGGCCCAACCCTTCGGGAACGCCCCACTCGGCAGTAAGACGCAACAACTCCTTCCGAGTAATGGGAAGTATGGTACCGTGACGAGGATGAAAATCCATATCCACCACATCGTCAATCACCGTGAAATTCTCTAAGTCAGTACTCTCCGTAAACTGATACTTCCCCCTCTTGTAAACGTCGTACATTAGGATATATTTGTCCTGACCAATCAGTTTGAAAGTCCCGGCTCCCTCCACGTCATCTTTCGTCTGCTGCTTGTAATCGGGAGATTCTTGCCACTCTCCGGAGGTAAGCGAACGGGTGGTAGCCGCCTTGATACCGTTACCGTGACCTTCGGTCTTGTAAAAGAGATGATACACCCCCTCCTTGTAGACAATATCCCCGTCAATGCACGACATCCCGTCCGCCGGCAGGAAGAGCGGCCGAGGTTCGTCCACTAAGTCGGTAAAACTGTCGTTGGCGTAAGCGTAGTAAATGACATCCGGCCCATCACCATATTTCATCGACCAGTAGACCATATATTTTCCCACCTCCGGGTCATAAATGGTTTGCGGAGCCCACACACGTTTCAACGTCTCCTGACCGGAGTAGCGTTTCTGCATATTGACCACCGTATGTGACCAATGTATCAAGTCGGTGGATTTCAACAGAACCATCGCTCGGTTGGAGTCCCAACCGTTGGCCGATACCATGTCGGTAGCCACCATGTAGAACGTTTTCCCGTCTTCACAGCGAAGGATATGCGGGTCACGCACACCCCCTGTGGAACTGATGACCTTGGAGTCAATCACGGGATTTCCTCCGTTCAATGCCCTGTAGGTGTACCCGTCCGTACTCACCGCATAACAAATCGCCTCTTGCGTGATATGTCCGCCTGTGAAATAGATGAACAGGTAGGCTGCATACTCTTTCTCCTGAGATGCCTGTGCGACGGAAAGTGTCGGAAAAGCGAAGCAAAGTGTTCCTGTTACAAGGAAAAGAATTTGCAGGAAGAATATTTTTCGAAGTTTCATAGCGTTACGGAATTACGGGTGAATATCATTTATCTCCAGAACATATACCGGTTGTGGATCCCAATCGACGGTTCGCTCACCGTCCCCTTGTCGGGTCTGTTGGACAAAAATATGCAGTTTTTTCTGTTGCCTCCACAACTCGGTATCGAAAGTGGGTTCCCAGGCATCTACCGGGAAACCCGTCAGGTCAGCCACCTTCCAATTCCCCGAAGTCAGATTCTCCGTATAGGCTACGGAGACACGGCTGCCCCGCTCCTCATCCCGAAAAAGAAAAAAGACCTCATTGCCCTCCACTACAATACGGGGTCGGGAAATAGGAATCATCTTCGTACCACCGCCCGTCAAGGCGAAGGGTGTTTTGCGCTCCATAATCTGACACCGCCACCACTCTCGTCCGTCGTTCCACACAAGGCGGTATTGCGGAATCTCGCTTTCAACATCACGCCAATAGGTGGCGATATAGGGATTGCCCTCGGCATCCGTTTCCATGCTGGTCTGGTTAATCAGTTCGGACTCTTGCGGAATCCGACAGGCATATTCCGCATTGTCCAGACGGATGGGCAAGTCGTATTTCGTTCCATTGCTCCTATACCAACTCTCCCCGTTGTCAAAAGAACGGGCATAGCAGAGGTCGTGATTGCTCTCCACCTTCCAACTCTCCCGCCACACCCACGACAGGTGGATAACGCCTCGGTCATCAACGCAGAGTTGCCAATAGGCATTGCTCTCACCCTACCCGTCTATCAACGTCACTTGCACACACCTCCACA
>JAJPYV010000218.1 GCA_021204735.1 Prevotella sp. | reverse complement strand
GCTATTAACCATCCATTTATTTTAATAAAAATCTTATCCATATATTATAGAGAATTAAGGGGAAATCAACGGTGTTTTTTCATTTTATGGTTTTTCATGGGATTTCTCCTTAATCGTTGTTATTTTATATTTAACACAAACGGCAGTCGTGCTTGTGCTGCATTTTGCATGTTGAGCGTGCGCAGCAGTTTGAATGGTTCATAAAATTCCCCAAATGTCGCTTGCATTTTTTTGTCAGCATAACTGTCATCTGAAAATTGATCGAGCAGTTGGTTAAACCAGTCTGCCTTTTCAGGGTAGGAGGTAGTGTGGTATTCTTTTAATTTGGCCAAACTTGCTGCCTTCTCCACAGCAACATCCAACCCGCCAAGTTCGTCAACGAGTTTTATGTTAACGGCATCTTGTCCGAGCCATACTCTTCCTTGTGCTATCTTGTCTACATCCGCAGTACTCATCTTTCTGCCTTCTGCCACACGAGACAGGAAAAGATTATAGCCACGTTCGATGTATTTGTTTAGATATGCTAACTCTTCATCATTGAAAGGACGTGACAACGTTCCAAAACTACTGTTCTTGTTGGTCTTTACCTCATCGAACTTAACACCTAACTTTTGAGTGAGCAATTCGCTTACGTCTGGAAACATTCCGAATATTCCAATACTTCCTGTCAGTGTAGTCGGCTCTGCCACAATCCAGTTGGCTCCGCTACTGATGTAGTACCCCCCAGAGGCTGCCATGCCGCCCATGGATACAACCACGGGTTTCTTCTCTTTCAACAACTGTATGTAATGCCAGATCTGTTCTGATGCGTATGCGCTGCCACCACCAGAGTTTATGCGGATTACCACTGCTTTCACATCGTCATCCTCCATCAGGTCTTTGAGATCTTTGCAGACTGGTTTTGTAACGATGTTGTTACCTTTTGAAAACAGGCCTGCTTCCTCACTGTCGACAATCTCTCCGTAAGCGTAATACACGGCTATCTCATCGCCTTTATTCTTTTCGCCTTTGACAGCTGCCATGTCGTTGACGCTCAGTGTATTTATGTCTTTGTCGGCTTTCTCTTTCAATAAGGTGTTTAGTTCTGCCTTTATCTCATCCGCATAGACTAATTTGTCAACCAACTTATATTTCACATAGTCTTTCGGGTCGCTGAATGTTATCAGATTGTCAGCGTAAGAGTTGAGTGTCGCTACACTGATTTTCCTGCTCTTTGATACATCTTCGCAGATATTTTTCCATATCCCATTTACATACACGGTAACTTGCTCTCGGTTGGCGTCGCTCATCTTGTCGGCTGTGTACATTTCAGGCATGCTCTTGTATGTGCCTACCTTTGCCAACTGCATCTTGACACCGAATTTTGCCAACAAGTCTTTCAAAAAATACGGTTGGGATGAAAGGCCATGCCAGTCAACCTGCCCACTGGGATTTAGGAATATCTTGTCGGCTACTGAACACACGTAGTATGTGCCTTGTGTGTAGATGTCTCCGTATGAGACAATCCATTTTCCGCTCTCTTTGAAATTAACAAGTTGTTTGCGTATTGCCTGCAAGGATGCGTATGAGTCGGAACTAAGCATGCCGGCTTTTATATATATTCCCTTTATATTGTCATTACTTTTGGCTTTCTTTATTGCAGCAAGAACGTCATCAAGTCCTGTAGTACTTACCTGATTGCCACCGAATTGGTCGACAAAATTGTCGTCCGAGCGTTCCTCCAATGCTCCTGACAGGTTGAGAACCATTACGGAATTGTCTTTCACATCCTTGGCAGAACTGTCTGATGCTACCAGACCGATAATGCACATTGTTCCGATTATGCCGGTAATGACAAAAAAAAGCACCATGCCGACAATAGTGGCAAAAGTGTATTTGAAAAATTCTTTCATAATGTTTCTCTGTTTATCGATAAATTTCTGTTATCAAAGTTTCAAAAAAGTTCCTGTTTCGCTTGAAATTGTGGCAAAAAACCGCTTTATATTTGGCAAAGATAATGTTTTTTATTGTATTTTGTCTGAAATTGTGCACAAAGTTTGATGAATTTACTAATTATTTATTATTTTCGCATTGATGAAACGTGCTATTATCATTGGAGCCTCTTCTGGCATAGGTCGGGAAGTGAGCAAATTGTTGCTTGCGGAGGGTTGGTTTATTGGTATTGCGGCACGGCGTGAGGATAAACTTTTGGAGATAAAAAATCTTAATCCTGACATGGTTGAGGTTCTTCCTCTTGATGTTACTTCTGATGATGCGCCTGAACGTTTATTGTCTTTAGTAAAATCTATGGGTGGTGTCAATTTGTTTGTCTATTCCGCAGGGTGGGGAAGGCAGAATATGCTTCTTGACTTGAAGGTAGAGATGGATACGGTTGACGTGAATGTACGTGGCTTTACAGGAATTATAGGCACTATGTTTAATTACATGGCGGAGAATCTTGGAGGTGATATTGCCATAATATCCTCGATTGCGGGAACTAAGGGGCTCGGTGCAGCTCCGTCGTACAGTGCTACGAAAGCTTATCAGGCGAAATATGTTCAGGCCTTGGAACAGCTTTCCAATATGCGTCATCTGCATATACGTTTCACTGACATTCGTCCTGGCTTTGTCAATACTGCATTGCTGTCTGGATCGGAGAGTTATCTTATGTTGATGGATGTTGAGACAGTGGCTCGCAAAATTGTCGAGGCTGTGATGGCACACCGCCATGTGGAAGTGATTGACTGGCGTTACCGCATTCTGGTGTTTTTCTGGCGGATGATACCAAATTGGCTATGGCGGAAGTTGAATATTAAAACAAAAAATAAACAAGGGCAATGATGCTCTCTTGAGAGATTCTAATGTCCGTTATCTTAAATCCTTTCAAAACAGAAAACAATGAAAAAGTTTTTTATTCTTATTTTGACACTTGCCGCATCTTTACAGCTGTCGGCAAAGATAGTGAGCGACAAGTTCCCGAATGGCGAGGACATTCCTGAATGGTTTAGCGATACTACGCGCATAGACATAAGCTCTCTTGGGGAGCAGTATGTAATTACAGACTATGGCGTTAAGCAGGATTCTACTTTGTTGCAGACGGCTGCGATACAGAATGTTATAGACCTTGCTGCTGAAAAGGGTGGCGGTGTTGTTGTAATCCCGGCTGGTAAGTTCTTGAGTGGTGCGCTGTTTTTCAAACAGGGTACTCACCTGCATCTTTGTGAAGGTGCGGAAATCAAAGGTATCGATGCTATAAAGTATTACCCTATAATAAAAACTCGTATGGAGGGACAGACATTGAACTATTTTGCCGCCCTTATCAACGCTGATGGTCTTGATGGTTTTACCATTTCCGGCAAGGGTACTATTAACGGTAATGGTTTGAGGTTCTGGGAGGAGTTCTGGATAAGGCGTCAGTTTAATCCGCAGTGCACTAACCTTGAGGCATTGCGCCCACGATTGGTTTATATGCAGAATTGTCAGAATGTGCAGGTAGAGGATGTACGTCTCATCAACAGTCCGTTCTGGACTAACCATTTGTATAAATGTAACCACGTAAAGTATCTCGGTTGCTATATTTATGCTCCTACTTCGGGTGTCAAGGCTCCAAGTAGTGATGCTTTGGATATAGACTATTGTCATGACATTCTTGTGAATGGATGTTATATGAATGTTAATGATGATGCCGTGGTTCTTAAGGGTGGAAAGGGAACTTTTGCTGACCAAGACCCAGACAATGGACCTAACTATAATATCATTGTGCAGAATTGTGTTTATGGGAAGGTACATGGATGTCTTACTTTTGGTAGTGAGAGTCTTCATGACTGGAATATTGTTTTGCGTAATATCAAATTCACAAATGCAACTCGTGTCCTTTGGCTGAAGATGCGCCCTGATACACCGCAGCTTTATGAACAGATTTGCGTTGATAATGTGAGCGGACATTGCACTAATTTTCTTACTGTTCGTCCTTGGACACAGTTCTATAATTTAGAACATCGTGTGGATATGCCTCATACTGTGGCAAAGAATGTAACTATTAAAGGTATAAATGTTGACTGCGACAACTTTTTCGATGTAGGCACTTCTGATAAATATACTCTTCAAGACTTTTCGTTTATCGACTGTGTAGTTAATGACAAAACTTGTGCTTTTAATAAAACGATGATTCAAGGTACATTAGTTGAGAACTTGAAAATAAATGGTGAGTTGGTAAAATAAACTTTTCTTGACCATTAAGATAAGAACATTTTCTCGTCTTGACAACGCATACATTATATATTATAATGTGTGCGTTTTTATCTGTAGATATAAATGGATGTATTTCTTAAAAACTCTTAAAATTTGAAAGAAAAGGGATAAAACATTTTGAGAATTGGGGATTGTGATATACCTTTGCAG
>JAJPYV010000302.1 GCA_021204735.1 Prevotella sp. | reverse complement strand
AATTTGACTTGCGGGTAGATTGGGAGATAGTAAGCGAGTTCGGATTAAGTTCACAGTTGGGCCGTACACTTGAAAAGACAGGCTCATCAGCTACATTCTTCTCAAAAGAAGTGATAGAAAGAGTTTATGAGAAGATGTACGACTGGCTTATGAGTAACAACATGAATATTGTTGCAGATCAAAAAGAAGATTTTTGTCATTTCGTATATGGAATACTGCAACGAATGAGGAGACACGGTGCGATTGACCATCCATATTTCCAAAAATATAGAGAAGAAAAAATGTCTTCATGGGACTTAAATTGGCATAGAGATGGGAGACATTTTCTTAATAAAATATTAGGTGGAAGCATGCAATTTCCGAAATTAGTAGGAACATATTATACAGATAAAAATAATATGTTGGATATAGCTGTAATCAGGAACAAGCAGACATGGTACAGCAATTATTATATTGATAGCTTTAACGATCCATATACCGTTAATAACGTGAGACTGTTCAATGAATTCATTTGTCAGTTGTTTGACACGATGACAGAATTAGGGCTGTTGAACAAGAAAGCGCAGGGAGGTGGCAACTATGCGATATGTCCTGAGCAGATATGGGTGAGCAGTAAGGTGAAGCATATAAATTGCTCTAATTGTCAGTCAAGATTGTGCGTAGCAGTGGAAGATGAATTGGCGGAAGGAACAAAATGCTTGGATTATAAGTGTAGAGGAATATATTCAAGAGAAGAAATACCAGACTTGAACTATTATCAGTCGGTATATAACAGGGAAGTATCACCACGTGTTCAAGCCCATGAGCACACAGGACTGTTAGACAGGAAAGAAAGGGAAGAGTTGGAGAAAGACTTCAAGGAACATCCACATTCTAACTCTATAAACGTGCTGACCGCCACGTCAACGTTGGAGATGGGTATAGACATAGGCGACCTTAACGTGATGAGCAATACCGATGTACCACCTAAGCCGAGCAATTTTTTGCAGCGAGTTGGGCGAGCAGGGCGCAAATGCGGTTCCGCTCTCGTATTGAATTACGTACATTCAGGCGAGCCACACGATATGTATTACTATACCTATCCAGAGGAGATGATGCAGGGAGACGTGAGTACACCAGGCTGTTTCCTGGAGGCGAAAGATATACTGAGGAGACATTTCCTCGCCTATTGCATAGACACATGGATAAGTGAGGATAAGGACAATGTAGAGCCAAGCACGATAAGAGACCTGAAGCTGACGAGCAGGGATATATTCAGTTCAGATAAGTTTTTTGTCAACAGGATAATCACATTTATAAAGGGCAACAAGGTATCTTTAATAACATCGTTTTCCAACCAGTATGAGGAAAAGACGAAAGCTGCTTTGAATCACCTGTTTGAGACATTGGATGACGGCACATTCTACAACTATATCATAAGAGACTTCGAGACATTGAGTAAGAAAATATGCAGTCTTGGTGAGGAGTTGAATGAGTATAAAAACAAGAAGAAAAAAATGCCAGACAATGACCCTGCCATAGCACAGCTTAACGACCTGATAAGATCGACAAATAAACAGTATGCGCAGATAATGAGGGAGAACGTCATCGAGTATATGACAAACGCAGGACTGTTGCCAAACTACGCATTCCCCGAAACAGGAGTGAAACTGCAATCCAGCATATATGCAACGAAACCGAAAGAAGACAGCGACAGCAACAGGGGAGAGCCGAAAACATTTGAGTTGATACGTCCGGCATCGGAAGGGATAAAGGAACTCGCGCCTGGGAACAGTTTTTATACCCATAAGTACAAGTTGAAGATAGATGGATTGTCAACCTTTGACTGGAATGACGATGCCATGACAGAAATGCGCTATTGCAGCAAATGTGATTGCATAGCATTAAAGGGCGAGGACGGATATGAAAACAGTGAATGTCCGAAGTGCGGAGACCCCTCATGGGCTGCAAACACCCATAAAGTGTTGAAATTCACGAATGCAAGGAGCGTAATGCACAGTGATGATGCCGCATTAGACGACAGGGATGAGGACAGAACAAAAGAAAATTACATAGTAAAGCGGCATTATATCTTCCACCACAATGGAGCTGTAACATCATACGCCATGAGAAATGTAGGTTTCGGTATTGAGTTCTGCAACAATATGGAACTCTATGAAGTGAACTATGGCATGGAGATGCAGAATGGAGCGAGGAATGAAGTTGATGAAGATGTAAACGTTACAGAAAACGGTTTCGTGACATGCAAATATTGCGGCAAGTCAACACCGCTATTAGGGAGTAACAAAAAAGCAGAAGAACAACATTACAGGTTCTGCAACCACAGTACCGTATCATTCACTGATGATGAAAAAGTATTCGAGAAACTATACCTGTACAGGCATATCCAGACGGAGGCGATAAAGATACTGTTGCCAAAAACGATAATGGATGAGGGTGCGATGATAGAGATGTTCAAGGCAGGAATCGGGATTGGGATGAAGCAATATTATAATTCTTCGCCGGAACATATCCGCATTGACACATATAAAGAGATGAACAGGGCGACGGGCATGAAAGACCAATATCTCGTGATGTATGACATAATACCGGGTGGTACAGGGTATCTTTCAAAGTTGTATGACACAGAAGAATTCACCAAACTGTTGGAGTTCGCATATAAGCAGATACACGAATGTGAGTGCCAGTATGAGGGAAAAGACGGTTGCTATCATTGCATATTGTCATACGGCAATCAATACAAGAGAGAATCGTTCAGCAGGGAATTGGCAGATGAACTCTTTGAGAAACTTATTGAGAATACCGGGACGTGGGAGACGATATCCGGTTCTGTCGGAACGATAGCACAAACAGGCGTTGCGGAAGACAGTGAATTGGAACTGAAATTTGTTTCAGTATTAAAGATAGTGGCACAACAGCACAACTGGGAGTTTGAGAAAGTGCCTGACGTAACTTCATACCGTTATGAACTGCATATCGTAGATGACGAGGGTACAGATATTAAATACCATATAATACCACAGTTCTCCTTGACAAACGCCTACGGAGTGAGGCTCTATTCAATTGCCGATTTCCAGATTATCTGTATGTCGGCAACTATCAACGATGAAGTTATAGAAGATATAGAATCCATACCGATGTGGTCGGTTTATTTGGACGGATATACATATCATGCCGAATCACCGAACATGAGATTTTACGGAGATGTGGAAAAGAGGGAAGCGATTAGGGCATCGAAATCACACAGGTTGTGTACATGGACATTGACATGGGAAGATTTGCAGTTGTTTAATGCAGGCAAGGAAGATTCCATGGGTTATAATTCAGTAATGCGACTTATGAAATTGCTGAAAAATCCGCAGTTTGGTAATATTGTGGAAACCGCATACATCACCATTGAAGATAATCCTGATATCATCACGTATGGAGGAACTTTATATTCAGGAAAGATAGAGATTGACGGAACGGCATACGGCAAATTAACCGATGATTCGACAGATGAAGAAGTGGCAAAAGTACTGCAACCGTCAATCCACTATGACTTTAATATCGTGCAAGGCTTAGAAACTGCAGATAAGGAAGCATGGATAGGATTTTGGAGAAGATACAACATATTGCAGTTTTTTGACAAGATAGGTCAGGAAACCGCTAGTGAGGAAATAGAGCAAGAAATGTCACGTGATGAAATTAAAGAATTATATCCGGGTTTAGAGGATATAGTGGATGAATTGCTTGACAACAATATAGAGTTTGATCACGAAGGCAATTGTGATTACACAGATGCCAACGGAGAGGTCATCGCATCGGCAGACATGATATTACATAAGTATCATATTGCCATCAATCCTTTTGACAACGATTCAGAAGCCGTATTCAAGGCTAATGGATTTGTAACTATGAAAGCGGAAGAATTTAATATTAACGAAATAACAGGAAAATAACATGAGAATATTTTTGTCAGACACATTTTATGAGGCAGTTTTGGAACTTCCGAGGAGAGCACAGAGGAAAGTGATAGATTTCCAGAGGAAACTACGGGACAACAATACATCTAACGGCATACACATAGAACCTATTGCAGCGTTTAAGGATGATTCATTGCGTACAGCCAGAGTAGATGACAATTACCGTGCGATAATAGGCGTTTTGGATAAAGACAGTTATTATCTCGTGTATGTCGGTACGCATGAGCAGGCATATAAATGGGGTGAGCGGAAAAAGATAATATGGAATGACGTTACAGACACGATACAGTTAATTACTGTGGAAGAATCCACGGAGACTGTTCCTGTGGAAAAGACAGAGGAAAAGTTGGTTTGGAAATATAACGGAGTGCCGGCAGAAAAGTTACTGAAGATAGGCGTGCCTGAAGAACTGATACCGAAAG
>JAJPYV010000078.1 GCA_021204735.1 Prevotella sp. | reverse complement strand
GTTGAGGCACTGGAGTCAATCACAATAATTTGTGAGGACGGAATGTGGTGGTCATGGATTGGCGAAATCACCGCTACTAAGGATGGTGAGGCATACGAACTTAACATAACAGAAGATGATATGGTAGCAGGTGAGGATGATGGTGCTAATGGTGACCCATCAAGAATGACAATCTATCTGAACATCACTGAGGCTGGTGAGTATGTAATCACAATTCCTGAAGGCTACTTCATCGTAGGTTCTGACGCAGCCAACAGTGATGAGATCGTTCTTACTTACACTGTAGAAGGTGAAACCACAGGTATCAATGGCGTGACATTGAAGGCAACTGACAATGACAGGTTCTATAACTTGAATGGCCAGCGTGTAACAAGTCCACGCAATGGTATCTTCATCCTGAACGGAAAGAAGGTTTTAGTTAAATAAAAATGTGTTTTAAATTAAAAAGAGGAGAAGCCGTGAGGCTCCCCTCTTTTTATCAAAATGAGATTTAGATAATACTATTGATAATCTCATTAACCTCATTTTCTTAATCACTTGATGTGATGGTAGAAAATTTTTTCTTATACAAATTAGTCAATAATGAATTGGGAGACCGTGAGGCTTCCCAATTTTTTATTCTAATAATTGGTAGTTAAAAATTCATTCTTGTTTAAGGGAGCGGAATTGGAATACGATAATATTTGTGGGACTTTTATATATGATAAGGGCTGACTTCGATGTGGAAATCAGCCCTTGATATAGGTTATATGAAAAATTATGCGTCAATATTGGCATACGTTGCATTCCTCTCAATGAATGCACGGCGTGGCTCTACGTCATCTCCCATGAGCATTGAGAATATCTCATCTGCCTCTGCTGCATTCTCAATTGTTACTTGCTTGAGAAGACGTGTCTCTGGATTCATCGTGGTGTCCCAAAGTTGTTCGGGGTTCATCTCTCCAAGACCTTTGTAACGCTGTGTGTGGATGTTCTTCCCATCGTCAATACCATCACCATACTTATCCAAGAATGCTTGTCGCTGCTGGTCGGTATAGCAATACTCCTTAGCCTTATTCTTATAGGTGCAGAGGTAAAGCGGTGGAGTGGCTATATATAGATGTCCGTCTTGTATCACTTTCGGCATGAAACGATAGAACAGCGTCATTATAAGCGTGTCAATATGAGACCCGTCAACATCGGCATCGGTCATGATGATAATCTTATCGTAACGCAACTTGTCTATATTGGCTTCCTTGTCATCCTCACCGTCAACACCGAAACGCACTCCGATACTCTGGATGATGTTCATCACTGACTCGCTCTCGAATACTTTGTGCCACATCACTTTCTCTACGTTGAGGATCTTTCCTCTCAACGGCAGTATGGCTTGTGTGTAGCGGTCTCGCCCTTGTTTTGCTGAACCGCCTGCGGAATCTCCCTCTACAAGAAATATCTCACACTCTTTCGGGTCTTTGTTTGAGCAGTCAGCCAACTTGCCTGGCAACCCGCCACCTGTCATCGGGTTCTTCCTCTGTACGCTCTCTCTTGCCTTTCGTGCGGCAATACGGGCTGTTGCTGCAAGAATCACCTTGTCGCAAATCAGTTTTGCTTCTTTCGGATGCTCCTCAAGATAATATGTAAGTGCTTCTGATACGGCTTGCCTTACTGCTCCGGTTACTTCACTGTTACCGAGTTTCGTCTTTGTCTGTCCCTCAAACTGTGGCTCTGCAACTTTTATGGAGATAACTGCTGTCAGTCCTTCACGGAAATCTTCTCCGGCAATCTCTATTTTCGCTTTTTCTATCTGCTTCGAAATTGCAGGGTCGTTATCCGCATATTTCTTCAACGTATTGGTCAACGCCATTCTGAAACCTACAAGATGTGTACCGCCTTCTATGGTATTGATGTTGTTCACATACGAGTGGATATTCTCACTGTAATCCGTGTTGTACATTATGGCAACTTCAATAGGCAGGTTCTGCTTCTCTGTTTTCAGATATATGACATCATCAAACAGATGGGTGCGATGCCTGTCTACGTAACGCACAAACTCCTTAAGTCCGTCTTTGGCATGGAACACTTCTTGTCTTGTCTTGCCATCGATGTCGGGGCGCATGTCGGTAAGCGTTATCTTGATACCTGCGTTAAGGTAGGCAAGCTCACGCATACGGGTTGCTATGATGTCGTATTTATACTCAGTCGTGGTGAAAATGCTGTTGTCGGGCCAGAACTGCTGACGGGTACCTCGCTTGTCGGTTGTTCCTACCTCCTTAACAGAATAGAGGGGGATTCCTTTTTCGTATTCCTGCTGGTAAATCTTACCGTCACGGAATACTTGCGAAATCATTCTCTTCGATAGTGCGTTGACACATGATACTCCCACACCATGTAGCCCTCCTGACACCTTGTAGGAACCCTTGTCAAACTTTCCTCCAGCATGCAATACCGTCATTACCACTTCCAAAGCTGACTTATGCAACTTCTCGTGCTCGTCAACAGGTATGCCTCGACCATCATCCAACACGGTAATGGAATTGTCCTCATTGATCGTTACCTCAATATTTGAACAATAACCAGCCATCGCCTCATCAATGGAATTGTCTACTGTCTCGTTTACCAAGTGGTGCAGACCTTTCTCACTAATGTCTCCAATGTACATCGCAGGACGCTTGCGCACTGCCTCAAGACCTTCTAACACCTGAATGTTACTGGCTGAGTAATTGCCCTCATTAATTTGATTTTCTGCCATTTTGTTATTTTAATCAGCGTGCAAAGGTACAAAAAAACTATTAAAAAATAACCTAAAACTATTAAAAAGCTGTTTTTTGTTGTTTAAATAGTGTTTATAGTGAGGGCATTATGAAACCTCCACACACTTCCATTCGCTGATTGTGCGTTTCTTGGACGAGAAACTTACACCAATTTTGTATAATTTGCGCCCATCTTCGGCAAACGGCAGCAGATATTCTTTCGAGTCTATTTGTTCAAGAGCCTTTTCAGCAGGGGTGTCAACTTTCAGTTCCATTACATAAATGTAGTCTTTTGTATGTAGGACAATATCAATCCGCCCGAATGATGTCTTACGCTCCACATCCACGTAGAAACCTATTAGACTGAATATCAGAAACATCGTGTTCTGAAAATAAATCTCTAATTCTCCTGCCAAGTCATAGCTGGTGCCGGCAAGATACGTTTTCAGACTTGAGAGAAAACTCTCCGGACGACCCTCAATAACATCATCCACAAAACGTGCTATGTGTGACTTGCTGAGTATCTCATCTCCATTTGTGTATAATGGGAGCAACGACTGCATGAAACCCTCCTCAACCTCGCGGTTGGGGAATCCAAGCTGGTATAGCCTGAAACGCGCGTCATAGTCCTTTATGGTAAGATACCCGCTCTGATATAACAGGGGGATTGGGGATGCGGTCATGGAATCCACAGTACTGAGTGCCTCGGCAGGTATTTTGTCGAGCTGCAAATTCTGCAGATCATAGTCTTTTTTCCTTAACATCTGCACGAGGAATGTCGGCGTACCCGTCTGATACCAGTAATTATCAATATTACCATCTTGTAAGGCATTTAGCAGACTGAACGGATTGTACATTCCTACTGTATTGGGAGCGAAATGATAGCCGTCGTATGTTTCCTCCAATTTTGCGCATGCCTCATCGTATGTCATTGAGTTTGTATCTGCAAGCTCTGTTATGGCATCCTCAAAATATGTGTGCAATTCTTTTTCCGATATGCCACAAATGTCAGCATAACGTTTGTTAAAGGTAATATCCCTTAAGTTGTTCAGGTCGCTGAAAATGCTCAACCTGCTGAATTTCGACACACCTGTCAGGAATGCGAAACGGATGTATTTGTCTTGTGTTTTCAATACAGAATATATCGATTTTAACTTGCTTCGGAATTTATCCTGCAGTTCCTCATTATCTATTGTATTGAGTATAGGCTTGTCGTATTCGTCAACCAATATCACCACTTGCTGATTCGTTTTCTGGTATGCACGACGGACAATATTTTTAAAACGCGTCTCAAACGTCGCTCCGTCTTCTGATGAGCCATAGATTTCCTCCCATTCAAGGAAAGAGCTGTTCAAATTACTTTCCAAATTCTCCAATGTGTTGTATTCTCCGGAATTCAAATCCATATACAATACAGGATATTCTTTCCACTCTTGTTCCAACTTCTCGATGGCAAGTCCTTTGAATAGCTCTTTCTTCCCTTCAAAATACGCTCTCATCGTGGACAGCAGCAATGACTTCCCAAAACGGCGCGGACGGGAGAGAAAAAAACAATTTCCCGTTGATGTCAGCTCGTACATCTTCGCTGTTTTGTCAACGTAAATGTAACCTTTGTTTCGCAGTTTCTCGAAATCTTGTACTCCTATAGGATATTTCATAATAC
>JAJPYV010000395.1 GCA_021204735.1 Prevotella sp. | reverse complement strand
AAATTCTTGAGATAGACCGCCCAGTCCCTGAACCTGTGGACCTCGTCGAAGAACAAGTTTGTGACTCCGTGGAAATAAAGGTACGGCACCAGTTCTTCCAGCTTGTGAGTGCTGAACCACATATTGTCAAGCGAGACGTACAGCGCATCGTCGACGTTAGTAAACGTCTCTTTGATGTGTTGCAGCAGCATCGTGGTTTTCCCGACGCCACGCGCGCCTTTGATGCCGACTAACCTCGCGTCCCAATTTATATCGTCGTACAAAGAACGTCTGAAGCGCAAATCCGTTTCATTTAAATTCGCATGATAAATGTCCCATAACGGCTGAATATCAATACTGTCCATAGCAATTCGATTTATATTCCGGCCGCAAATATAATAAATTCACCTTTACAAAAGCTAATTTTCACCAAAATTTCACTTTCCCAAAAGTGTTTTTCGTTGTATAATCCACCTTTCCAAAAGCGTTTTTGTCACAAAATCTGCTTTTGCGTACACGTTATTTGCATATTCCGGAGTATCCCCGTGCGCCGATTCTTAAAGTGTACCTTTTTCACATCATCCACAAAGTGGCTTAACAAACCGACAGCACGATCTCTTTTTTACTCAATGCAAAATGCATGTAATTACTGCTCTACGCCACCTACATTTTAATGGTATATTTTTCTGCAATGTAATTGTAGATTTCTGTTTCATCTGTCTCTAACGAGACTACTAATGAATATTTTATGCTTTTATCGCCCTTATATTTACGGTCTTTCCACCAGCCCGTAGTCGGGTATATTGCAATTTTATTACATGATGCAATGTCTGCGGCAGAGTCTTTTATGAAATCAGAAATAACAGAACCATTGTTCCGTTCTTTAGCCCCTATTCCCCAACTGGGAGTGCCATTAACGGATGATCGTACTGTGTTTTCTGTTGATATATGGCTTACCCTACTTATGAACTCAACCTCAGATTCAGTAGGCCTGATAATTTCGAATTGGAGGCCTAGAGAACAGTATTTATACGAAGACTCACGAGTTCTTGATCCTGGTGAAGGCTGAATGTAATAGGAAAGAGTGATTCGAAGGGTTACGATTTTGCTCCCCATTTGTTCAAGAATTTCGCTTGGCCAAGGAAGAGTGATCATATGCATGGCATTGAGTTTATATTTGCCTTTACTGCCTTGAACTAGTGGTGTAAGTATTTGTTCAACGACAAATGTAACATGGCAATCTTCGCTGGCTATGGCCAGTCGTTCAATCGGGACTCCGTATCCATAGGTATGAAGCAAGGCATGCACATTTAAAGACCCATTCTCATTTATGTTTTGACGCTTCATTTCGTCAGTCCATTCTGCGGAATGAATCATTAGAGCGCGAATAGATAAAGCCGACAAAGTCGGGTTATGATATTTGATTTTTGCGGCCAGACGAGCGGCTAATGCTGTTGCAGCACTTGTCGCATATATTCCATCAAAGTATCTGTTGGGACACTTTCCACTAGTAGATGTTAGAATTAAATCATCTGGATAGTCTAATCTGTTGTCAAATAACTCGATAGCATTTCCGCCCTCCATGAGGATCTCTGGTTTTATAAGACCATTATCCCAAAGCATAGAGGTTCTACTATAAGGAGAGAGTCCTCCTTTTGGCGCAATTGGATGAAGATTTGCGTACCGTTGGTCCCGTAACATGCATTTTTCAGTATATGCCCCTACGGTTATTGCGTTCCATGACTGGGAGGGATCATTGATTCTTGAGTTAATATTAAAACCTGGGTATTGAACCCCGTCCGTCTGTTCTACATTACCGGCGGAGAGACATAGTATGGAATCTGCCTTTCCGCCATTAAACAATGTCTCGTCAATTGCGCCAGACCATGAGGATGGTTCAGCATTAAGGCATTCATTTGCTGCGGTTATGGCTGAACATAAAATTTCTGCATTGTCATCGCGGGCTGTATAAATAGCTTCTTCTGCTATGACGCCGTACAAACTTTTTTTATTTGGGGCCTCGTTGTTTCCGGGCATTATCTTTACAGAAGTCAGGTCTGTGAAAACAATTATTTTATTGGTGCTATGGATGACATCCGTTAAATCTCCGTATTGAACGAGGCCTGCAAGAAGACTTCCATGATTCCGTGTGTCCAAGGCGTTTGAGCCAGTTACGTAATGGCATCGTTCAATCGGCAAGAAGTCAGTTATTAATGGATGACTATTATTTATCCCCGAATCAATAATACCAACCCTTATCATAGGGCTATGACGTTCAGTACATAATTGTATTAAATCTACCCAGGCTTTCTGTTCAATCTTGTCTGCTGCCAACAGAATTGATGCCTGTTTAAATAGCCGTAGTTCAGAAATTTTATCTACAGAAGAGATCAGTTTGCCTAAATTTTTTCGTGTCCCGTTTATTAGCACAACTATTGTTTCTACAAAGCGGTAGTAATGTTTGTTATACTTGATATTCAAGACATCAAGTTTTTCAAAAAAAGCGAGTTCGTTAAAATCCTCATCACTATTGTTAATCCATATTTCACAAAAAAACGGCTCGTTTTGAGGGTATTTCTCGAACTTTGCTTTATCTTGGTCATCTGTGAAAAGATTTGACGCTGACGATGGCAGAATATAATCAATGCTGTCGATTAATTTTGAATTTTTGGCATTGTCATGGTTGCTATCATTAGTTGTGTCAAGGTATTCGTCTAATCTTTTCTCGAGCCACTTTTTATTTTTGCTCGGTAAGAATAAAGTGGCGGATACGTACTCGGAATCTTTATCTCTTTTCCGCTTGATATTCATCAATTTTGTGCCTTGGCTATTATCTAATGAGTTGAATTTTATTGTCTTATCACTGATAGACATTTCTAAATAACAACCAGAGGCCTTGTATCGTTCATCTAAATCCAATGCCTCTCGATTAGCGTCGGCAATTTCAATGGCAGACAAATACATTGTTCTTAACCTATTGGCCTGTTCCTTCCTATCTCTCTTTTCCGGCTGGCGATCTCTTCCTCGGTTAGGACTAAACGCCCAAATGCTAACTGCATCATCGCGTACAATGATATGCCTATGCGTTCCCATGTATAGTTAGATTAATAGAATTTTAGATTACTTGAAAGATCCTGCTTCGCTTTGAAATAGTGTTTTCTAACAGAGAGACAGTCAACAGTTTGTCATTGAGAAGCGCCTCTTTGATGGCGTCAGTGCAGATCATGCAGATTTCAGCATGACTCATGCCCTCCATCGCCGGCAGGAGAAGTCGCGGATCTCCTTCTACGGGGAATGCGGCAGTTGCCATTCTAATTACCTTGATTTTCTCTTCGTCAGACGGCAATGTGTATTCCAACACATCGTCAAAACGGCGGAACAATGCCTTGTCCAGAATGTTGATGTCATTTGTGGCGGCAAGGATCAGGCTGTCGGAGCAGTCCCGTTCCATCATCTGAAGGAACGAGTTGAGAATGCGGCGCATCTCGCCCACCTCGTTGTCAAGCCCTCGACGCTGTCCTATTGCGTCAAATTCATCGAACAGATACACTCCACGCATTTGGTTCATCCAGTCGAACACCTTGCTCAGTTTGAGACTTGTCTCCCCCATGAACTTTGTCACGATCTTTTCCATTCTGACAACGTAAAGAGGCAGGTGCAGTTCGTTTGCAATGACGGACGCGGTCATGGTTTTCCCTGTCCCTGAAGGGCCGGTCAGCAAGACTTTGCGCCTATTTTCCAGATTGTATTCCCTTAGTTTGGATCGTTGGATGTATTCCTTTATAATACGGTTTATTTTTTCTTTGAGTTCATCGGTGATAACAAGGTCAGCTATGCGGAAAGGCTGGTCCACTTCCAACAGGTATTCGGCCACGTCAGAATTCAGCATTCGCATTGTGGGGCGTAAAACGTTGAATTGTTTGATCTTGTCGGCCTTCAGCAAATCTGTGATTGTCCTTGCCAACACTGTGTGACCCGCGCTGGCCTCGGCTGCGGAGATCTGTAATGCTATCGAACGGAACCGCTCGTCGTCTCCGTCCAGATGGCATTTGATCAGGCTTACTATTTTATCCGCGTTGGCCATGTCGTTTTGCTTTACGCCGCAAAGATATGAAATTTTTACACTGGGGTTATCCTAGTATGTGAATTTTCAGAAAAATGTCACCTGGACGAACCAAGCAGAATGAACACTTTACGAGGCCCCGATCTTCTACAATGCTTCTTACAATGGGCACTCCTTTGCTGCTATTCCGTATACTCTCTGCGATTTTATCACCATTGTCGGCACTGTCTGTAACTAGCCCCTCAATTTCACCTACACCGACTATTAATACATACACTTTGACACCACGCACACAAAACTGAGGTAATGTGGACACAAATAGTTGGTGACACGGACATTTTTAGTTGGTGATATG
>JAJPYV010000220.1 GCA_021204735.1 Prevotella sp. | reverse complement strand
GGATAGCACCATACCCCGTAAAACACATCACCAAAAAGGCGGTCAAAAAGACAGAGCGCTGCCATAGATGCGATAACTCAAAATCTCTGCATCTCCACAAAGACTCGTAAATGTCCTTTGGATTGATTAGCTTTTCTTGATTTTGTGTGTTTTCATCTTTACGCATAGCTATCTTTTTAAATAAACATTCCTCTTACCCAATAAAACAAGAATAAATATCTATACACCTTTTCGTTTAGTGAAATGGCCCCTGATTTGATGAATATATCGGAATATTTTATGGACAATTAAACGGGCATATTCCACAAAACCGTATTTCAAAAATATAGTTGCCATTTGCCATTTGCCATATGCACCAGACCTTTTCCTACTGTTATGAATTTCCATAAGTCTGTGCATATTTGTACTTGACAAACCTCCTGTTGTAAACTGTGCCACATATGCATCGCAATGAGCATATTTATAACCTGCCAAAAGTGCCCGTAACAACAAATCATAATCGGCAGAGATTTTATATCGTGTATCAAACCCACCCATTTTTTCTATTACGCAACGTCGCATGACCAGTGATTGGTGTGATACCATCTTAAATTTCCCATTGCATAAATCTAATGGTGATTGTTTCTTGATAATACCCCGAGGGTTTTTAAAATACATGTCTCCATAGACAACATCTTCAGTCCAACTCCTCCTGAATATTTCCGCCATTCCATCTGGCAACAAGATGTCATCCGCCCCCAAATAATAAATCCATTCTCCTTTCGCCAAACGCCATCCCTTGTTAAATGCATCATAAATACCTTTGTCAGGCTCTGATATATAGCGGATGCGTTTATCTCGCAATGCGTATTTCTTGACAATCTCAAGGGTATTGTCACTCGAGGCCCCATCCACTACCAGACACTCCCAATCTTGGTAGGTCTGGTTTAAAACGCTATCCAATGCAGCACACAAAGTCTTAGCCGCATTATATGTGGCTATAATAATAGATAGATTCATTAACTAAGACAAAAACTTTTATAGGATACTATGGGAGCGATTTTATAAATGGGAATAAAAAAGTAGTAGATATGCAAAACAAGGTCCACATGCCTACTATCTTGAGAAATAATCTTGTCTATTTTTCTATAAAAAACTATAGGCCCTTATACAAATTCAACAATACCTTACCATATCGGTCAATAGAAAAATTATCAACGCAAAATGAATATGCCTGTTTCCTTACTTTTTGCATCTCATCAGATTCATATCGATCACATATCATGGAAAGTTTTTCCATTGCGCTTTCCTCATCGTCAAATAGGAATCCTGTCACACCATCTTCCACCAACTCTGCCGTTCCTGCAGAATTATATCCCAATACGATACAGCCATGAAACATGGCTTCAATAGTGACACGCCCCATTGCCTCATACCGTGAACTCATAATAAACACTCTCGATTCCTTATAATAGGTAGAAACATCCTCAATATAACCGACAATATCAACAACATTTTCCAACTTCAATGAAGATATTAATCCCATCATCTCGCATTTATACTCCTCCGAGCCTATCCCCCCCACCAATTTCATACGATAATCGGGATGAGTTTGATGAAAGGCAGAGAATATCCTAATCGCAACATCTGGACATTTTGCCCGACAAATACGACCACAAAACAAAATCTGCTTTTTAGTAGAATCTAAAACATTGCCTTCACTTTTTACATCCACTACTGCATTCGGTTGAATTATTGCCTTTTTACAGGCATCACAACCAAAATGTCTGTAAATAGAATTAGAAATGGCAATGACCGCATCTGCGTTGTGAATTTGATTCAACAACCGTTTCCAACCTCGGAAAGGTTCCATCCCAAAATCTCTATTTTGGAATTCTCGCAAATGCCAGACATGTTTGACTTTTAACTTTTTGGCTATAGCAGGGCCTATGTCTATGACACTTGCGTTACTATGAACTACATCTATCCGCTTATCCTTGAACAAATCATAGATTTTGGAAACAGAACATCGGTTATACAATCCACCATAAATCCGTCTTGGAATATATTTCATATAATGGTAAAGTCCATGATGTGCACGGGCGATATTCAATTTAAAATTTACTATATAACACTCTATGCCATGCTTAGTGAAAAAGGAAAATGTAGGACAATAGGCAGGCATTATCACATAGGTCTTTATACCCTGTCGCTCACACGCTTGAATCATATTGTATAAAGACCTGGAACTTCCTCCCATCTCACTTCGTTCATGACATACAAAAAGCACATTCATAGACCTATAATTTTGGCTCCGTTTTAATAATTCTTGCAGGATTTCCCACAACTACACTGTTACTCGGCACATCTTTTACCACCACACTGCCGGCACCAATTGTGACATTATCTCCGATGGTTATATTTCCCAATACAATTGCCCCCGCACAGATTTTCACATTATTACCAATTATTGGATAATTTCCGGAATGAGATCTGTTAGTCCCTATAGTTACATTATGCCATATTTGGCATTTCTCCCCGATAGAAATAGCTCTCCCTATTCGAGTGGAATACCCATGTTGGATGACCAGTCCATTTCCAATGTTCCGGCAAACTATAAATAATGCAACTTGTCCAGGTAATAACCACTTAATAATCCTCGACAAGCCACCTATACGATAATACAAAACACTCCTGTATTCTTTAAGATCCAGCAATTTGATAAAAAGCCCCCTTTTTTTGCTATTCGGGAAAAGAGTATCATACCAATATTCTCTTTCCCTTGACAATCCCCTGCTTTTATCAAATACATGAAACAATATTATAAGGGGGGTATATATAATACATTTCATGACAAACATAAATGCGTGAAATATCCTCTTCATAAAAATTCAAATCTTACTTGTTATCGCTTTAATATTCTATCGTAACTTGGTCCACGACTCCGTTTAGAGTACCAACGCTTAGCTCTAAAAACCAGATCTTTGAACTTCATAATAATTATTTCCCTTATATAATCTCCTATACTTGCTCGATGTACCACATAATAACACTATTCTGATACAATATCTTAGTTTACAAGATATGGAAACACCTTTGTGTAAAATGATTTTTACCAATGACCTAAAAAAAATCTTAACCCTGACTTTTCTGTCGTCTATATCGATATCGTGAAATCTCGTCAAACATCTGATATAATAAAGATAAGCTTGCTTAGCAATAGATTCCTTCCTAAACTCCCTGTCATGAACGGCATAAACCCCAGGGCATATACCTATCTTAAACTCATGGAAACGCATTCGTTGCACAAGGTTTAAATCTTCACCATAATGAGAGAAAGCATCGGAAAACATTCCCACCTTCTTGATAGCCTCTACAGAAACAAGCCAATGCGCCGCCATCACGAAATAAGTCTCATACACATCCTTGACTTCATGCATCAGCAAATCACTTTTTAGATGTGGACACCTCTTCTCTGAAATGGAACCATGCAGGAAGTTGGAATCGACAGCATTCCTCCTCGCATTGATTTGAATGGGGGATAATATTCCATACCGAGGATTTAGCTCCATCTGCTTAATAAGCACCTCAAACACATCGCTATCTACCCATGCGTCCTGATTAAGGAGATAGACATATTCCGCCCCATGGTCGATGGCATAAATTATACCCTTGTTATTGGCTTTCCCGAAGCCTAAATTCTCTCCTGTCTCCAACAACTTCACAGACGGATATCTTTCCTGGATAATAGATATAGTCCCGTCCGTGGAACCATTATCCACCACTACAATCGTGGACTTAACGGACGATGCAAACACACTCTGAAGGCAACGGTCAATCCATTCCGAACCGTTATAGGTTACGATAATGACAAATAACTGCTTCATTTCGCATACCTTTTAAGGACATAACACTCTATGAGAATGAGTGCTATTATTACAAGATAAAATCCCGACATCCTCGTTATGCCAGCAAACCCCATTGAACAAATTTGAAAATAGTAATACGCCACTGCAATATTATAACAAGTAATCTGTCCTTTCATATACAAACTGAACAGTTTTGACAAGACTATTACGAACAGCAAAGCTCCCAAAACACCAAACTCAATGTACAAGTCTCCGAACAAGGTTTTAAAATTCAATATGGGAACATGAGTTTTAAGTTTCCAATAGTAATATGAACTATCTACACTCTTGAAACGTTGTGAAACATCGGATTCACAAACTTCTGGGAACAATCTTTCGCCCATTGGATGCCAACGTACTTTGTCCCAGAAAGAATACCCCAAATTCGGGAACGACTCGCCAAAATATCTCGCAATAGATTCAACTGGTGTCTCCCTATGTTGGCCCATATCAAAACGGCTTTTGGTAATAGCCATAGAATAAAAGGCCATAACAAACACGAAGGAAGCAAGGAAAACCACTATATACTTCTTAAT
>JAJPYV010000126.1 GCA_021204735.1 Prevotella sp. | reverse complement strand
TAACGCAACGTTCAACAACCGTGGTTTGAATAAATAATTGATTACTGAATAATTAAAAAAGCCTGCGCTTCAATTAGTGCAGGTTTTTTTGTTATTCTCTAACTCACATTTCCAATTATTGGTGTCCGATAAAAATTTTTGAGGTTTCTGTATATCGTTATTATTTCATATTCTCAACGAAGAAGTTGGATATTTGGCGGAGGAGATGATTGCGGGTGTTGCCGCCATAAATGCTGTGGTTGCGATTGGTATATACATTCATCTTGAAATCCTTATCAGCCTGTACGAGAGCTTCAGTATATTCAAAGACATTCTGCGGGTGAACATTGTCGTCAGCAAGTCCTTGACAAATTAGAAGTTTCGCATTCATATTTTCCGCACGGTTTATCGGATTTATATTATAACCAGCAGCATTTTCCTTCGGTGTGCGCATATACCTTTCAGTGTAAATAGAGTCATAGAAACGCCAGTCGGTAGGTGGTGCTACGGCAACGCCAGCCTTAAACACATCACGCCCTTCACTGACACTCATCAAAGTGTTGAAACCTCCATAGCTCCAACCCCAGATACCAATATTGTCCTTGTCAACGTACGACAACTTACTCAAATACAGAGCAGTCTCAACCTGATCTTTTGATTCCAAATCGCCCAATTTCATATACGTGCATTTCTCAAATTCAGACCCACGACCGCCTGTGCCACGACCATCCACACAAACAACGATAAAACCCTGCTGCGCAAGATATTCATCATAAAGACAACCCTGTATTATGGAGCCCATCCGCCAAGAATTAACTACCTGCTGACTGCCAGGTCCACTATATTGCCACATTATCACAGGATATTTCTTACTTGAATCAAAGTTCTTCGGCTTAATCATCACACCATTCAGTTCCACACCTTCAGAAGTCTTGAAACTAAAGAACTCCTTTTCTGACAAATTGCACCTATCCAAATTGTTTTTCAATGCCTGATTATCAATCAAGGAAGTGGCAGTCTTACCACCAGTAGCACAAACTGAATATTCGTATGGCGTATTTCTGTCGCTCCAAACATTAATATAATACTTATATCCTTTGCTGAAAATAGCCTCATTCCAACCCTCACGGGAAGTAAGACATTCCGTCTTGCCGTTCTTGTACGCAACATACACCTCCCTATTCAACGGGTTATTGCCAGCCGCCTGATAATATACATTGCCAGTCTGCTCATCATAACCGTAAACATCCGTGATGTCATAATCGGTATTTGTAACTTGACGCACCATCTGCCCAGTAAGAGTGTAGAGGTACAATTGCATGTAACCACTCCTATCACTCAACAACAATATGTTATTGGATGTAATCTTCACGCTCTCCATCGTCTCACTCTTGACATACTTGGGAACGCTCTCCTTAATCAGAAGTTTACCCACCGTACTTCTTGGATTTACGGAATAAATACATAACTCATCCTGATGACGGTTCATTGTGTAAACTATTATGCTTTGCGCGTCTTTCGTGGCCTTTATACGTGGGATATAACCGCCCTGCTCCAAATCCAACTGCATCGTGCGGATTTGCTTTGACTGGACATCATAACTGCAAACACTGACGTTAGAGTTAACCTGCCCTGCCTTAGGATATTTGTATGTATAAGAGCCAGGATATTCAGCATATTCATCATTCTCTGGAGACATCCCCTTGAACAAGTCCAAAGAATAAGTCTTTACGTTAGATTCATCATAACGAATCCAGCAAACCATAGTATTATCAGCATTGAAGATAAGAGCAGAATTGAAAGAAAACTCCTCCTCATTTACCCAGTCGGGCACACCGTTTATCACCTCATTGCGCACGCCATCTTTCGTAACCTGAAGTTCAGCATTGTTGTAAATCAGTTTTACGAGATAGATATTACTGTCACGCACGAAGGCAACCATCCTGCCGTCAGGCGACCAGACAGGTGCCTGTTGAGGACCGTAATCCGACAACCGTTCCAATTTCCTCTCTGCTATGTCATAGATATAATATACCGCAGTGAACGAGCGCCTATATATCTTTTGGGTCTCAGTCTGGATAAGCATTTTCGTCTCATCAGGACTTAATATATAGTTATCAAACTTGTCAATCTTGCACCCAACAGTATTGCTCACATCAAACATTACATCAGTTTGCTTACCTGTCTTGTAAGAATACCTATATAGTTTCTTACCGTCCTCACTCATCATAGCATAACTCTCCCCGTCAGCCAAAGGTTTCACTGCTCCAAGCGTTTCGGCAGAATATTTACCGTCGGTGATGTCTTTCAAGGAAAGACCGTTTTCTGCCATTACATTGCCTACGACAGAAAACAAGATAGCACACATAATAAAAATCTTTTTCATTATTTTTCAGTTTTATTGTACAAAGGTAAGTATTTTTCAATATATTTGTATTCTTGTCAGATTTAAAAGATATTAACGGCACGTTTTATGGCGTTACCCTACAATGATTTTGGAAATTGGATACGGTCGAAGTTTCCATTCAAGATACAGAAAATCTCCGTGGATGCAGGTTTTTCTTGTCCCAACCGTGATGGTAAAATCAGTCATGGTGGTTGCTCGTTTTGCGACAACAACACATTCAACCCGCCTTATTGCGACAAGAACAAAACGATAAAGGAACAACTTGAGAGAGGCAAAGAGTTCTTCAAGAGAAAATACACCGATATGCGTTATCTTGCATATTTCCAAGCATATACCAATACATACGGAAGTATTGATTTATTGAAAAGCAAATACGAGGAAGCTCTTGATACCGAAGATATTGTAGGAATTGTTATCGGTACCCGTCCTGACTGTATCAACACGAAAATTCTCGATTATTTAGAGAGCCTTTCACGACAAACATTCCTAATCGTAGAATATGGCATTGAATCAGCAAATAATGACACATTGCAAAGAATAAACCGAGGACATAGCTTTGAATGTTCATGCAAAGCTATAGAAGAAACGGTAAATAGAGGAATTATCACAGGCGGTCATGTGATATTGGGTCTCCCTGGCGATGATGAGAAAGAGAGTTTGAGGCAAGCCAAGATGATTTCATCGACTAAACTCAACATACTGAAAATCCACCAACTTCAGATTATACGAGGTACAAAACTTGAGAAAGAGTATAATGAACATCCCTTCCACATGTACACCGCAGAGGAATATATGAAACTGCTTGCGCAATATATCCAACTGTTACGGAAAGATATCATATTGGAACGTTTCGTGTCGCAAGCGCCAAAAAGCATGCTCATCGCTCCAGATTGGGGGCTGAAAAACTACGAGTTCACCAATCTCTTTGTGAATTACTTGAACAAGATAAATGCATATCAAGGCAAATACGCCGAATGAAAATCATTATGCGGTTGCCTTTGCTTCTTTCAAAATGAAATAGTTTAAAATTAGATTTATGCCAATGTAAATAAGTATGTCGATGACAAAAACAATAGTACTTGAAACAGACATCAAAAGAAAATGATTTAATAATATGTAAGCCGCTTGAAGCACTAAAATACTTATTAATGTGCCATGCTGTGACATACCAGCTCTCATGAATTTGTGGTGTATATGATTTTTGTCAGCAGAGAAGGGTGACCTATGATGCCAGACACGAACAAAAAACACCCTAACCACATCAAACATCGGGACAATGAGCAACGTAAATGCCATGATGAAATTGAACTTGTGCTGAGAAATCACCATAGCATTGTCCATAGAGTATTTCATGCAAAGAAAACCGAGAATAAAACCCAAGGAAAGACTGCCCGCATCTCCCATGAAAATCTTCCTGTTCTTTTCCACGTTACCAAATAAGTTGAAATATAGAAAAGAGACAAGCACACCTATCAATCCTGCAATAAGAATGGAATACACCCAAACATTTTCATAGCAAAATATATAAAGAAATCCGCAAAGAGCCATGATAGACAAACTGGCGGCAAGGCCATCAATGCCATCTATCAGGTTTATTGCATTGTCTATGAAAACAATTATAAATACTGTAAGAAAAAAACCAACAGCGTATGGCACCTCATATATACCCAAAAAGCCATAAAGATTATTGAGATAAAGACCTGCTGCTGGTAATGTGCACGCAGCCAAAATCTGCACAAAGAACTTTGTAAGAGGTGTAAGTCCAAAAATATCATCAAGAATACCCATACCGTAAATAAGCAGCATTCCGATGAGGAAATAAAAACTCCACAAATTTACGGTGATAATGTTGGAAGTACTGTTAAGAAGAAAAAGTGCTATAGCAAACGAAATCAACATGCTCGGAATGAAAGACACACCACCAAGTCGAGATATTGCATTATGATGTATCTTACGAGCATTGGGCAAGTCATAAAGCTGTTTAGCTTTACAATAGTTTAATATTATGGGAATGAATATAAATCCGCAAATTGTACTTATTAAAAATACACCAATTATACAGAGATAATA
>JAJPYV010000405.1 GCA_021204735.1 Prevotella sp. | reverse complement strand
CTGATGAGTAACACTAAACTAAATAGAAATTATTCTATTTTTGTACAATAATTATTCAAGGGATTCCGTCATATTCCTTTGGATATGTAATAAGTGTGAAGGAGCCCACTTAAATTAAATTTAATATCGGATGAGACGAATTGAATATATCCTATTTTGTATTTTTTTATGTTTTATCTTCTCAGCATTTCGAGAAGGCCGACCTTATATTACTTCTTGGCAGTTGAGTTCAAGAAACGGACTTTTCAATAATACAATAAGTTGCTTTCTTCAAGATAGTATCGGTTTTGTTTGGATGGGTAGTGCCAAAGGATTGCTTCGCTACGATGGCAATAATATTTTTATTTATCGATCGGAAAATGGTAACAATACCATTCCTTTAGATGAAAGGATTCTTAATATTACAGAAGACAAACGGGGGTATTTATGGATTTATACAGCAGATGAATGTATTTGTTGTTTTGACATGAAAAAAGAGTGTTTTGTAGATTTTACCGGGAATAGTATTTATAGTGAGCCATACAACCAAATTTTTATTGATTCAAAACAAAATGTGTGGTTGTATAGTACCTTTCAGAATGGTTGCCTACGTATACAGATAGATGATGATAAATTCACCACTCGTAAATATGACGCAGAGCATCATACGCTATACAATAACAAAGTTACATTTTTGAAAGAAGACAAAAACGGAACTATATGGATTGGAACGCAGGGAGGTGTAACGATGGTGGATGGCAGTGATATTCACTTGCTGAATGGGAACCATAATTTTATAAAAATCTATTTTTATAAGGATAACGTCTTTTTTGTCGGCAGGGATGGCGTTGTTGGCCAGTTGGCTAAAGATAATACAATCGCTAATGTTTTTACAATCCCTTCACCTGATAATGAATATATATCAACTTCAGTTCAACGAGATAGTATATGCCATATTTTCACAAATAATCACACGTTCACTTTTAATTTCGATGATTCTTCTGTGAAAGTTGAAACTGAAATAACCATTCCTTATCCACGTACATTTACTGATAACAATGGAGACTATTGGGTTTATAATGGTACCGGTAATGTTTGGTATATTCCTCATTTATCAATGCAACCAATGAAATGTTTTCAATTTATGGAAGGTGAAATGCTTAATTTCATCGACCAAGAAAAATATTATGTAATACAAGACAGAAGGGGATGGAAATGGATCGTTACATACGGGAATGGATTATTTGTTTATAATCCCAAGACTGACAAATTAACTCATTATTTAAGTGATCAGAAAAGAAGTATCATCGATTCAGACTTTTTACTTGCCGTAATGGAAGATCATGATGGAGATATTTGGGTAGGGACTGAATCTGCCGGTTTGTCACATTTATCAATATTTAGTGACGGCATTTCAAAGATTGATTTTGATTATTCATCATCTATTAATTCACAAAACCGAATACAGTTTATAACGAGATCAAAAGAGAACCAATATTGGATTTCCAATAATTCAGGAGATCTATTCATGTATGATTCCGAGTTGAAACAGTGTTTGAAAAGAGAAAAATATCCAATAAAAATTACTGCAGTTCAATATGACGCAGAACATATACTATATAAGGGCAGTTTTGGCAATGGTATCCTTATCGGCGATAAATGGTACCAAGAAGAAAATATCTCAAATAAATTGACTAAATTGATGTTTCAAAATTTCCAACCTCCAATAAAAAGAGATTCCGACGGGTTAAACAGTAATTATTTTAGTACTTTATATAAAGATGCCAAAGGCAGAATTTGGGGCGGAACGTGGGGTAATGGTTTGTTGTTGATAAGTAAAGAGCAAGGGAAATATCAATTCAAGACATTTTTAGGTAAAAATGAAAGGGAGCCCAAACGTATACAAGCTCTCATTGAAGATAGAAAAGGCAGGATGTGGGTAGCAACCACAAACGGCCTCTATATTTTTTATGCAGATTCTTTGTTGCAAAATTCCAAGAACTACGCTTTTTTCTCGAAGAAGAATTGTCTTTTAAGTGATAATGATATATCGGCCTTGTATGAAGACCATAGCTGTAATATGTGGTTGGGCACATCTGGATGCGGAGTCAGCCTGTGTAAATATATAGAAAAGGATCATAGGTTGGAAATGATTCATTATGATACAAGTAACGGATTGTCTTCCAATGAAATCATGGCTTTTATAGAGGATAAAAGCCGCCGGTTGTGGATATCCACCTCGAATGGCTTGACTTGTTATACGCCCCAAAACCAATCGTTCAACAAGTTGTATATTACGACAATGACAAAAGAAGATATGTACACGAAGGCCGTTTGCAGCGGGCCCAAGGGGACATTGCTTTTCGGAACGAACGATGGCATCATATCCATTGATCCCGACAAGAAATCCATGCAACGTACATCGAATAAAGCATGTTTCACCTCTCTGTGGATTAACAATATACAAGTAACGCCCAATGGTCCTGACGGTATCCTTTCCGAGGCCCTTCATTTTTATGACAAGATAGAATTGGCCTATAACCAGAATGTGTTCACCGTTCATTTCTCCGACTTTGATTACCTGAAGCCCGGACAATCCCATTACAGCTATAAACTGCAGAATTATGACAACAGTTGGAGTGTACCTACAGAAATAGGTCAGGCCACCTACAAGAATGTTCCGCCGGGCGAGTATACTTTGAGGGTGCGCGCGTGCAACAGTTCGGGAACTTGGTGCGATGAAGAGAGTAGTTTGAAGATTGTCGTGCGGCCTCCGTTTTGGAAGGCCACATGGGCATATTGCTGCTATCTTGTGTTGATTATGATAGTGTGCTACATCGCTTTTACCATCATACGTAAGTTCGATCTCCTCAGGCAGCGCATACAGACAGAAGAAACCATAACGGATTTCAAGTTGCGATTCTTCACAAATATAACCCATGAGTTCCGCACTCCTTTGACTTTAATAAAAGGAAGTCTTGAACGGATGGAGAAGATTGAGTCCATGCCCGAAGAGGCGTCATCTCCTTTATCTGTCATTTATAAAAACAGCGACCGCTTGATGCGGTTGATTGAACAATTGTTGATGTTCCGCAAGGTCCAGTTTAAGAAGTTGAAACTCTCCTTGGAAGAGACAGATGTCATTGCATTCTGTAAAGAGAGTTTTTCCATGTATGAAGAATTGGCTATGTCAAAGCGGATTATCTATTGTTTTATTCCTTTCGACAGCCATTATACCATGTATATCGACCGGAATTATGTAGACAAGATTATCAATAATTTATTGTCCAACGCTTTTAAATACACGCCCGAAGGTGGAGAAATCAAGTTGAGCATATCCCGGGACGAACCGCACGGTTCCATTATAATAAAAGTTGTAGATACTGGTATAGGAATACCTGTCGAGAAACGGAACGAGCTTTTCAAGCGTTATGCCCAAATAAATACCACCAACAACAGTTTCGGCATCGGTTTGAATTTGACGTATGAGTTGGTCAGGGCGCACAACGGGGAAATACACTATGCGCCCAATGGCGGGCAAGGTTCCATATTCATTGTCAGTCTGCCTGTTTCTACAGAATGTTATGCGGTGGATGAGTTCTCCGCCAGCCTCAAGGCCATCGACAATCAAAAAGACATGAAACTGTTTGATGCTATAGAGAAAGGGAGCTTTGCCGTCCCTTTCAACGATATCAAATTATTGGTTATCGACGACGACGAAGATATAAAGGAATATGTGAAGGATGTAATGGGGAAATATTTCATTGTAGAGACGGCGCCCGATGTGGTGACAGGGTTGAACATAGTAAAAAACAATCAACCCGACTTGATTTTGTGCGATGTATTGATGCCTGAAATCAACGGATATGAGTTCGTCAGGAAGATGAAAGAGGACAAATCTCTAAATCATATCCCCATTATTCTGTTAACCTCTTTATCGGACGATTCCGACAGGATAAAAGCCTACGAATGTGGCGCCGACGATTATATAACCAAACCTTTCAGCGTCAGCCTGCTCTTAACCCGCATCATCAACATAATTAACCAAAGGATTGAATTGCAGGAGAAATTCGGCAAGGAAAAGATAAGCATCGCCCAAAAAGCATTGTTGACCAACGACCAAGACAAGAAGTTTGTGGACAGGATGAATACCATTGTCGATAACAGTCTCTCCAACGCCGATTTTGACATAGACGCTTTCGCTGCCATGATGGGTTATAAACGGACGGTGTTTTATCAGAAAACGAGTTCCATATTAGGCATCACTCCCAATGACTTTTTACGTGAAGCACGTCTGAAAAAGGCTATGGAGTTACTGCAAGACGACCGCACAAACGTATCAGAGGTAGCATTTAAAGTGGGCTTCGCCGATCCATCCTACTTCAGCAGGTGTTTTAAAGCTTACTATGGAATGAGTCCATCACAATTAAAAAAGCAAAAATAGCCAGCATTTATCTTGTAGCGGAGTTTGTCCTGCCATCTCT
>JAJPYV010000209.1 GCA_021204735.1 Prevotella sp. | reverse complement strand
CTTTTACGGAGGCGAATACCAAGGCAAGCAAATTTGATCGGGTTATTGCTTTCTCAAAATTTGAGATTTTAGATAATTATGCTGTAAGGTTTATAATTCATAAAGATAGGGTGAAAATATTAGACAAATGGATGACAATATTGGTCATTGATAAATATGAGGTTTCCATTCGCCCCTGTGAGTGGGAAAACTTTGCAAAAATTTTTGGCCTTGATATCAAAGTGAATGCTTTGTCCAGAGAATATAGTGGACTTATGTGGTTTTTGACAAACGTTCAAATGTCACTGACAGAGTTGGTGGAAACAGATCAAGAATATTATGAGAACCTGGAAAAACAGATTTCCAGAAGTAATCAACCTGGAATACTATTTCAAATTCTAAATCGTTGCCGGGATATTATAAAAAACGAAAAACCGGGGAAAAATGTCCTGCGTTATCTGCTTTTCAAGATGAATAATAGCATAATAAAGAGACAGTTGTCGAATGAACCGTGTGAAAAATTATCTTCACTGTATCTTGGGTTTAAATGCATACCTTTTGAGAAGATGCCTTATTGTACTTCTCTGAGCACACACAATCCAAGGATTTATGATTTGCTGGAGTCGATTCCGGAGGATGATCGTGAGTATGAGTTATTTGTGAGGTTCATAACAAACAATACGGAAATTGATGGGAAATTATTTACGCCAATATCTGATATTAAGCATTTCGACAACATAGAAAGACTTGTAAGTACATATAACAACAGATTGTACTATAAACACGAGAATAGAAAATTAAAGGAGTTTCGACACCATTTATACATAAAGGGGTATGTTGATGACTGTGTGTTTATAATACGGAGGATAAGGGAATTATCATCATTCGGAGTGAATCAATATACTGCCTCTGTTGATTCGTGGATGGAAAGATCTTCTTACATTATAGATGATGAAGACAAGAAAAATATTTTAAGACAGATGTTTGCGTCCTCCTGCGTAGCAATTATTTATGGATCTGCTGGGACTGGTAAGTCCACATTAATCAGTCATATTGCCAATTTTTGGGCAGATAAAAGGAAGATTTTTCTGGCAAACACTCATCCGGCTGTTGATAATTTGCGGAGAAGGGTGACGTCAGAAAACTCAAAATACAAGACAATAGCAAAATTTTTGTCTGACGGAAATACGGAAACAGAGTGTGACATCCTTATTATTGATGAATGCAGTACGGTTAGTAATGCAGATATGAAAAAAGTGTTAAGGAAAGCCACATTTAGGCTTCTTGTTTTGGTAGGTGATACTTACCAAATCGAGTCAATATATTTTGGAAATTGGTTTAGCATTGCCAGAAAATTTATACCAGAGAATGCCGTTTCTGAATTGACACGGCCATACCGAACGACAAACAATGATTTGATAACTCTATGGAATCAGGTGCGCAATTTAGAGGATTCCATTTTGGAGTTGCTTATAAAAAATAACTATGTTGCCAGATTGGATGAATCTATATTTGAACATACCGAGGATAACGAGATTATTCTTTGCCTGAATTACGATGGCCTTTACGGAATTAATAACATAAATCGGTTTTTGCAGAGTAACAACCCTAATCCGGAGGTGGTGTGGGGAATTAATACATATAAAGTGGGGGATCCTATTCTTTTTAATGAAACCAATATTTTTGCTCCACTGATCTATAATAATTCCAAAGGGAAGATAGTGGGAATTACTCCTGAAGACACCCAAATAACTTTTGATATTGAATTGGACAAATCCATAAATGAGGTTGATGCGTGGGGATATAGATTTGAGTTGATCGGAGTATCTGAAAATGGGAACTCAGTAATTTCATTCACGGTTGCCAAACATCGAAGCACGGACGAGGATGATGATATCAATAATAGTACGGTTGTACCTTTTCAGGTCTCATATGCCATCTCTATTCACAAAGCACAAGGCTTGGAATATGATTCCGTAAAAATTGTGATAACAAATGAAGTGGAAGAAAGAATCACGCATAATATTTTTTACACCGCTATTACCAGGGCAAAGCGCAACTTAAAGATATATTGGAGCCCTGAAACTGGGCAGTCTGTCCTGGAAAACATGAAAATCAAGGATTCGAATAAAGATGCTTACCTGTTGCAACAGATAGTTGCGTTTGATTAGGTATAAGATGCTGGTGACTAACAGGAGGTATAAAGAAGGCTGGATAAAAGAATTTGGAGAAAGGGGAGCTGTCAAAATAACTCACTTGGAGCATCGGGCACGGCAGTTGTGTAGCACTCTTGCCGGAGGTGAATATTTGTGAGAAGGATTAGAAGTGGCCGCAAATGAGGGATATAAATAAGCGAAATTTTTAAGCCTTGGCACGGCGGGGGAGGAATATAAATGAGTATAAACAATTTGTTTTATGGATGAAAGCAAAATACAGAAAGGGAAACGAACATGATTGTGGAAGAAAAGCGAATTAAGACTAAACAGGATTTACACAGATTTCTGTTAACAGAATTAAGCCAGTATCATGTATCGACAAGGCATATCAGACTGGGGGGGCTATTTTTCTCCTTCCGATTTCTGAAAACAGGGTATTGGCTAAACATAGTATTCTGTTGAGAAAGGCAGAATATTATCATAATAATGGCCGTAAATTTTGGAGTAATTTGTTTAAATTGAGATTGCGTTTGCTTCAGAATAAATATTCTTTACATATTCCCTTGAACTGTTGTGATGAGGGCTTAAAAATAATGCATTTGGGGCCGATTTTGATGAATGGTAATGTCAGCGTTGGGAAGAATTGTGCAATGCATATTAATACCGGACTTGTAGCGGGAGGCTTAAATGGTGATTCTCCTACTCTTGGAGATGGTGTCGTAGTAGGTATTGGAGCGGTAGTGTTAGGCGGGGTTACAATTGCTTCTAACGTGGCGATTGGCGCAAATGCTGTTGTCAATAAAGATGTTAAAGAGGAGAATGTAGCAGTTGCCGGAGTGCCGGCAAAAGTAATCAGTAGTAATGGACGTTTGCTTTGGAATAATAAAAAAGATTTGTAGTAGGTTGACTCGGGGTGGCTAATTTAACCTGACGCTAACAGCGAGTCATATACTTGTGTTGTAATACAGGAAATTATATGTATTTATCGGTCATAATAAATGCCTTTGGCATTATGGTAATAGTTTTGATCGGAGTGATATATAATAAGCTGATTGAACGGCCGCTGGCGACTGTGGTTGGCAGGGCTATGGAAAAAATAAAGTTGTCCGTGAAATGACGGCAGAACCGGATTTTATATTTACTATTGACAACAGGTAAGACGACTCTTATCATAATAATCACCGCTTTCCGGATGAGCCTCCGAAAGTGCGTGGCTGCATAAGGTGACAGATTTAAAGAAATATTGTGAATACATGCGAATGATGATTCATGATTGTGAATGTATGCGAATGATGATTCGTGATATTCCGGATGAAAGGGGAGAGCAGATATATTTTGAGTGTAAAACACAAGCGATATCCCGTGGATATCAGTTCGGCTGAACTGGTAAATAAGATTCGTAAGAAACTGAATCTGAAAATAATCCTGATTCCTGTTGCCATAGCGGCCCTGATATTGATCGGATGTTTCCTGGTGGAAATAAATGAGGATAAATGCACGGTTTTCGGGAACATCATACAGGGGATGGATAAAGTTTTGAAAGATTCTCAAGACCTGTTACTGACCATGGATACCATCCTGGCAGCCGTTATTGTCTTTTTTTACGGCATTATGGATAACAGGAAACATGGGATTCCGCAGCGGACGATATTGTCATATACCTTTGGTCCTTTTACCATACCGATATTTTTTTTGCTGGATCTGGTAATGCTGCCTGTCATTTATATAGGGCAAAGCAGTTTCCGTTCGCTGACACTTATGGGGTTGATCCTGTGCACGTATTTTATCCAGGCATTGATCATTATTATGATACTGTTGTCTACATCTTTTAAGTACAGTGCCAATGCGGTATGCAATACTGAAATACGGCAGTTCGGATATTTACGCCATTGCAGGATTACGGATAAGGAGTATTTGTGGACATATATTCTTCATCATATGGAGGAGGTTGTCGCCGGAGAAGAGCTGACGGCTGATAAGATGTATATGTTCAGAAAGCTGCTGGGTGTTCCGTTTTATGAAAGGGAGAGGCTGTTCGTTGATAATAAGATGCGTATCGCTTTAAAATATGACGAAAAGGATGCCACTCATACCGGAAACAGAGATGACGGCGCCCCGGAAAATAATAACGGAAAGAAGAGAAACAGGCTAAAGCAAAGAAAAGATGCTGATAATAATGATATTGTTCAGACGGTTTATGAGTTTTATTATGCGAATCTCATATCAGTTTTCGGGCACCTGTGTGATGACAGGGATGGGCGGGACAAGCTGTATCTGTGCCTGTATGAGTTGTGTAGCGTATAATAAAAGTACCTCAAATCGGAAACAAAATTCCCTATAATCG
>JAJPYV010000019.1 GCA_021204735.1 Prevotella sp. | reverse complement strand
TTGCCACGCTGTATGTTTTGCATCCAATCTTTAATCATTCCGGCGGCATGATCGCGGTGTACGTTCATCTGATCGAGAAATCCATGTTTCTGCGCCACCGTATAGTTTGCCATGTACTCTATAAAACGAGAGTAATTCATGTCTCCGAACGGTGTGTCAAAAACAATAAAAATAATGTCCTGGAAGTCCTTGTCCCTATCTTTAGCCGCCATGGACGCATCATTTGCCACTTCTTTCAAATGCGCAAGTTCCAGATTGTTTTTTGAACACATTAAAGCCAGACAAAGGTCGCTGGACCGAGCGTTACGCTTGTCTTTTTTAATTGAGTCTTTCAACAGAGAGTCATTTGTGGCCTCGGAATAGAAATTAAAGGTGTATTGGCGGATGTTTTTCTGAACGAACTTCTTTTCAAAGAAAGAGGATGCCGTGTCTCCGAAATACAATATTTTAGAAATAAAGCGATACTGTGCAGGATCGTTTTCAAGCGAAGCTTTCAGTTCTTCAATTTCATGAGAAGGCAATGCCGAGAACTGAACTGAGAAGAAGCCGCCGGGGGCACGTTGGATTATTCCTTCGGCATTAAGCCATCTAAGGACATCATCTAAGTCATTCTCGTATTTAGTCCCGATAAAAAGGTTAGTGATGTTATCCTCACTTGGAGTTATCAGATCGTTATTGTTGTCTCCAGCTATATTATTAAAGGCATTAAGAAGCAGTATCCCTTTAAATATCGCAAGGGCAGCGGCACTGTAATCCTCGACATGACGGCTGTAGGTGTTGAATCGCTCGGTGACAGCGCCATAATTAACCACATCATCTTGAAAGACTTTTAACACGAAATCCCAAAGAAAATCGGCAGTGACGGTCTCATGGTTCTCATAAGCCGTCTCGCTTTCAAGGAATTGTTCCATCTCCTCATTCTGACCGATAAATTCAAACACACTTCTGCTCGACGATCCTACTACAGTTGCGTAGTGAGTGGCAAGGTTTGCCGTCGACGGATGAATGGGGAACAACTTCTGCAAATCGGCCCGTGTCTCTGCCGGGTCGTTCGATGATGCGGTATAAAGGTCCAGCAATTGGCTGTGCTCTTCATAGAATTCCTCACACAGATACTTATGCATGGCGGGTCTGATTATTTCAAACTTGCGGGACATGATCTTGAAAGCCGACACTGACTCCATATTGTATTTCATTCGGTGATAGCGGCCATCCGTCTGTTTGGTCTCCTCATTGCTGAGTTTGTTGAAAGCTGAAGGGTGCGAAATGAGAAAAAGAAAACTGTCGTTTTCCGGATTAGCGAATTTTTGGGCGACTGTCTGAAGAGCCTTAAGAACGGACATCCCTATGGCATCCTCCATTACATCAGTGAATTCGTCCCAAAGTATTAAAAGCCCTTTATAATCGGTTTCTCTCCGGAGTTTCTCCTGAACCTCAATGAGCCATACGCCGACATTCTCCTTTCCAATTAAAATGGCCATATTGGCGGCACGTTGCGCATCCCGCGCCTTTTGGAAAGTCCCCATGTCTTTTGCCAAAAGTTTATTGATGAGTACTTCCCTAGTAGCAGCGACAGACCTGAGATCCGTATGACGGGCTATCAAATCGTTCCATATCACTTCATTGTCACGGATGTGAGTTATGAGGTCATCAAAATCAGTGTCAACGGTACAATCAATATTATGCTCTTCAAGGGATTTCTTTACGGCAGTCTGCAACACTAAAGCTAGATCCGACACATGAGCCATATCCATCAGTCCCTCAATTTTGACCGGAAGCAACCGTTTGTCTTGCCGCAATGAATAGATCTGTTCACGTATAAACTTGAACTTTTCATCTTTATATTCATACTCTACCCATTTCCGTATGTTGTCTATAGGGTCACAGAGAAGATGCGAAATAACGGCCACGGCATGACTCTTACCAGTGCCGTAGGTTCCATTTATCCAAAAAGACTTATGAGAATCAATATCATTTCCCCTCACTGAGCGTAGCACGGTACGGAGTACTGTATTGAATTGCTCGTTTGGAATGAAGGATTCCCATTGTCCCTCTTTTTCCTCTTCAATGCTGTATGCGGCTCTTCCGCTTCGCTTACGGATTATGTCATTGTACCTTGTTGCCATTGTAAATAACTATTTATTGATTATGCTCATTTTGTGAGTAGTTCTAGTACAGATATAGAGGTAAGATCTTTTCGAAGAGAAATATGATCTAAGCCCATATTTAATTCGGCCGTCAAGACCCTGTTAGGATCGGCGTGAAGTGAGCGAAGTTGCTTTAGTAATTCATTCTTGGATATTCCGAACTCTTTATATACTCCGGACAGAACATCTGATTTATAAAGATCTGAAACACGTATCATATCTATGTCAGTCGATTCCGCAAATCTATAAATAGAGTAGGCTATGGCTTCTATTGATAAATCATTATACGGTCTTCTAAAGAATGTTGTGTTTTTAGAGTCAATTGCTTCAAGTTGCCCGAAATCTGTGCCTATGGGAGAATACTTAAAAACCTGAAGCAGGGCTTGAAGCGCATAAGTAATTGTTGTCGGTTTAAACGATGAATTGAAATAATCCAATATTAACGACTCAAGTTCTTTTCGAGTAATCTGAGTAGAGAATTGAACGTTTTGGACAAACCATTTCATTAGGGGATTATTATAACAAAGATTGATGTGGATAATCTCCCATAACAGAGTATTAGAGTCTTCACGAATTGCAGACAATATGACGCCTAAACGGGTTAGACATCCCGTCTCATCTATAACCTCTGCATCTTTAAGCCAAGCCTTAAAACTTGGAACCTGCTTTACCCCCAATGAATTATCTTTCCAGAAGGATTCAGGATCAGAGAGAAATTCATCAACCCATGCTTCTTGAATACCAAAAGTGCCATAGGCTGAAATTTTCGAAGTGTTTTTTTCGTTTCCCATAGTAGTTACAAGAGAATCAGCGACAATGCATCCATGTTGGTGGTAATCCAAGCATTTGAAGCAATGTATGCATTGTTCGGGGTTTATTTTAATTGTTGGATATGTTGATAATGCACCAGTAGGACATTCAATTTCACATGACTCACAATTTATGCAATATGAAGCCTTGAATAATATTCGCCTCAAATAAAACCGCAAGCGGATATTGTTGTTGTCCGATACGCAGAATTGTACTTTGTTGTTGCCTAAATTGAGAATTGTAAAATTATAGTTATTCTTTTCATAAGAGAATATTCCGCTACTGATATCATTCTTAAAATTCAATGAGACTCGCCCTAGAGCAGGAAGCCAATCAATAATTGATTTTTGCGGATTAATAATGATAGCTATGAATTCCGTAGAAGATGATTTAATCTGTACTTCTGTCTTGTTTCCAAGATTTGTCCCGCTCGCACGCAGTTTCCAACGGCGCTCCTTAATATATTCTTCTGCATTAGGAATCTTTCTTTTTGCGACATTGTCCTCTATACGAGATAAAAAAGGGCGTAACTCTTCTTTATAACAATGATTTACAATCATATCGTCCCAAGGTGATCCAAATGGGCAAAAAATACATCCTACCCTTGGTTTCCCATAACGATATGCCATATTAATAGGTAAAGAATGTAATAATAGGTATAGGAAAATTTCAGTCGTATTCCAAAATAAAATGGGTCTGGCGTTTATCACAAAACTATGTTTTACTCCTTTCCCTATACGATTGTAATTATTACGCTTAACTGACTCCTCAACTCTTACACCCTCAAATGCCATTACTTTAGCCTGTTTGTTCTCCTCTACTTTAAGGGCCATATATAGCGGGACAGTCTTCATTACGGAACAACACCAACGATGAGTATCTGAAGGCCATCCTATTTTATCCCAATAATTTAGAACGGACTCATGATTGCGCACTAGGGAAAATTTGAGGGCAGGGAATCGCTCGCAGTAATGCCGCTTGACATCTTCATAAAGATCAAGCGAGGAGGGAAGCTCATAACCCGTGTCTGAGTATATGACTTCAAAAGCAGTTGGAGGAATGGCTCTTGTAACTAGATCAAGCACAACCTGTGAATCCTTTCCTCCCGAAAAAGATGCAATGAAGCGGTCGATACGAGTAGAGAGCAGTACACGTTTACCCTCAGCATTGGCCACATCTAGCGGCATAACATCAAAGCTGTCGCAATCTTCTTTAACGACAGCCATTTTCTGCTTTGTCTTTTTCTCTACTTTTTGAGCTAAGGCTTCGAAATCTATATTTTGATTGGCTTTAATGGAATCATAGGCTTGATTGACACCGGCATATGCAATATAGGTGTCTCGGATAAACTCAATTGCTTCATTTTCTATGAGAAACATTTGGTCATTATTTCGACGCAGCATCTCATCTACATCTACGGGAATTAGGTCTGCACGCTCTTTCCCCGACTTAAAGGCAACAGTTGGCGAATCATATATATTAGCTCCTTTGACCTCAAACATTAGTTCGCCGTGATAATAATACTGCTTGTTAAC
>JAJPYV010000064.1:2363-4508 GCA_021204735.1 Prevotella sp. | reverse complement strand
GATATGTTGCCGGTTTGCTGAATAGTTCTTCAACAGTAATGAATGGCTATGGCCTAAGACAAAATTCATTAAGAGAGCAAATATTTTATTATCCGACCGATTCAGAATTCAACACATATAAAAATGGAACAGGAGCAAGTAGTTTTGCGGGCACAGACAACACATATTATGCAGTAGCGTGCGACCTTTCCAATTACACCGACTTTTCAGATACCTACGAGCCAGGAAAATCGTCAGAATTTGGAGACGGAGGAGAGTTTTATGAACCGACATTGTCAGGGCGTGTGATATTCTATATTATCGGAATTGATGATGACAGTAGTGATGTGCCCGAAGATTTGCCGAAGCAGTTCCAACACTATTGGACAATGCTGAACAATACCGACTATCAAGGAGGTACTAATGAGGATGGAAAGAAATACCTTGAAGAATACGAGATAACATACCCAAGTCAGAGAGTTTCGGGAAATTCCAGCAATGACAATGAAGGTATGATATTGTCGAAAGAGGCACGAGGATACGCCATACCGGGAGAGAGCGGAGATGAGACATTGGATATAGAGTTTGCAAGTGGTGAGGATAACGGACTGACTCTTACAGAGCCTACACGGACATTATCAGGGTCATCTATATCACTATCAGGAACGGATAGAGTGATACAATTCTTTAAAGAGACAACAGGAACACAATGGAGTGTAGATGATGGCAGTAGTGCCACAATACTTGTAACAAAGACTGTCAACGGTACGACATACAACATAGCAAGATATAAGTTGACGTTCAAGAAAGAGAGCATACCATTGACAGAGGCGCAGGTAGCAGCATTGGACGAGCAGGCTGATACATATATCTGGGATATGATGTGGTGGAATGACCTTACAGAACGAGCTCCTTCATATTTAGAAAACTGTGATTTGATTGCTTCGTTGGATTTTGATTATGAAGGCAGTGGATATGGCGACAGCGACAAAAATACAAGAACGATATATGATGCTATATCATCAGGAACGGACAATGCGGAGAGATTCAACTATCCGTTCCCATTAGATTGTAGCAGTAATGGATATGCATTCTACGATGGTTCATTCGATGAGAACCCATTTACAAATACTACGGTAAGTTTATTGGATTCGTATAGTTATCACACACAGAGAATGCTCTATAACACATACGGCATTGTGAACTATTATGTGGGAAATGTAGAGAACAGCAGTACTCCATGGGAGCCGCAATACACATCGGTAAAGAACCATACAGGCAACTGGCTATATATAAATCCTACAAGCAAACCGACAACAGTAGCAGAATTATCCTTTGATAAGAAGAACCTGAACGGAGGATCTACGTTGCTTGTGTCAGCATGGATGAGAAACGCAAATCAAATACGTATGTATTACGATGCGTCAGTACTGTTCACATTGATAGGAGTGAAGTCTGATGGTACTGAAGAACCGATATACATGTCAAATTCTGGACAGATAGAGATTACAGACGGTTGGGTAGTATTATCAGATTTAGGAGAAGGAAATTTGCCTTCGTCGGTAACAGGAAAGGGAAGCGGTACGAATGAATGGTATCAGATGTTTTTCTCGTATAAATTGGACGATGAACACATAAATAAATACGATCATTTTGCGGTCAGGGTAAACAACAACTGTTCACAATGGCAATATGGAGGATTCTATTTCGACGAGTTGAAGGTGTACAAGAAAGACCCTGAATTTGAGGCAGACCTGACGCAGTTGGAAGATGTGCGTACCGTGTCAGATACACCGATTAGGTTGGATATTGACTATGAGCGACTGATGAAAGGCAAGGGATTAAATTCCTCAGATTTCACATCAGAAAGTACAGATACACGCAGTGTAGACTTTATTCTCATCAACAAAGACAAATACGATGAAAGTATTAAGAACGGTGCAACGGCAGTAAATGCGTTGAAGAACACCATTGTAAATATCAGTTATATAAAGGAAGAAGAAAGTGAGACTGGCGGAACGACAAATACCGTTGTTACAACACAAAATCCTGGTGCGAATTTCTACTGCTATTACGATAATAATGGAGAATACGATACGGAAGAGGCAGGATATAACTTCCCGAAGGATGGGATGTTGCTGAAATATGAGAAAGAAAATGGAACAA
>JAJPYV010000064.1:0-2263 GCA_021204735.1 Prevotella sp. | reverse complement strand
ATGGTATTAAAGGTCAGCATTCATCAGAAGACAGTTTTGATACAACCAATTCGATGGTTACACTTGAAAACGAGACAGAAGTGCAGGCAGCCCATACGTATGCAGATACGATATACATGAAAAAAGGAACAAGCATAGAGCTTATTATACCGAATGTAGATTCAGATGATGCGGCAAACGCCTCAATGAACAACTACTACCGATGGTTCAACTATCGCAATGACAAGAATTTTTATGTAGGGAATGATATTTACGGTAAAGACTATACAAATTATGACCTGTTGACAAAGGGGAGCAGTGATTACAACGGATGGACATTCGGCAACGGGTATGTCAGTGGATTGTTGAACACTGCTTCGACAAATACGACAGGCAATGGTGAAGCGAATACGTTGAGGAAGGTTACGTTCTATTATCCTACTGACGATGAGTATATCAAGTATATCAAGAGCAGGAACTTGGAGGACTTTGATGGGCAGGATAACAGTTTCTATGCAGTGGCATGCGACCTGTCAAATTATACTGACTTTGCTACGACATATACAGCAGGTAACAGTTCTGATTTCAGTTTGACTAATGACTATTGCGAACCGACGTTGCAGGAACGTGCATTATTCTATATTGTAGGAGTTGATGATACTGACGTGCCGGAAGGTTTGCCAGAACAGTTCCAACACTATTGGGCGATGTTGAATGACGGAAATTATCAAGGAGGCACAAATACAGGTGAAGAAAAATATCTTGAGGAATACGAGATAGCATATCCGAGCCAAAGAATTTCAGAAAATCCGAATGATAATGAAATTCTGACGCTATCTAAAGAAGCACAGGCGTATGCCATTCCAGGTCAGAGTGGGAGTGAGACTTTGGATGTGCAATTTGAGAGTGATGAAGATAATGACTTTACACTTACAGTAAGCAGTACTCTATCAGGAACAGACAGAGTGATACAGTTTTATAACGGTACATCAGGTTCCCAATGGAGTGTGGATGATGGCAGTAAGGCTACGATACTTGTAACGAAGAAAGTCGGGGGCACGACCTACAACATAGCAAGATACAAGTTGACATTCAAGAAAGAGAGCATACCATTGACAGAGGCACAGGTAGCCGCATTAGACAATTCAAGTAGTTCATATTGGTGGAATGACTTGGGAGAGCGAGCTCTATCATATTTAGAAAACAAATGCGAATTTATAGCTTCTTTGGATTTTGATTACGAAAATAGCGGATATGGCAGCAGTAATTTGAACAGCAGTACGGTGTACGGGTCGGGTAAAGGAGAAGTATTCAACTATCCTTTCCCATTGGATTGGAGCAGTAGTGGATATGCATTCTACGATGGTTCATTTGATGTAAATCCGCTTAATGAGAATACAGAGAGTACACTTGACGGATACACCTATCATACAGGTAGTATGTTGTGGAATACATACGGCATAGTGAACTATTATGTGGGGAATTTGGAAGATAAGAATTCAATTACTCCATGGGAGCCGACCTGCAAGAGCGTGAAAAACCATGAGGGAAACTGGCTGTACATTAATCCGACTGATAAACCAGTAAAGATAGCCCAACTATCGTTTGACAAAGGTGATTTAATTTTGGGCTCAAAGTTGTTGGTATCAGCATGGATAAGGAATGCAAATGCTTACCATAAAGATTATGATGCAGCAGTATTGTTTACCTTGATTGGAGTGAAAGCAGACGGAACAGAAGAACCCCTATACAGAGCAAATTCCGGACAGATAGAGACAACAAACGGAAGTGTGGCATTAGAATCGGAGAAAGGATTAGATGAGTCGGTTTTAGGAAAGGGAAGTGGCACGAATGAATGGTATCAAGTGTTTTTCTCTTATAAATTGAAAGAAGAAGACATAGACCAATACGACCATTTTGTGATTATTGTAAACAACAGTTGTTCTCAAGCACAAGGAGGTGGATTTTATTTTGACGAGTTAAAGGTATATAAGCACAATCCTACATTTGAAGTAGGAATAACCCCGTTAGAAACTGTGCGTTCAGGTTCAGATACACCAATGAGGATAGACATGGACTATCAAGAACTGATGGATTGTTTAGGACTTGATCCATACGATTATACGTCGAAGAGTATAGATACAGGCAGTTTAGACTTTATTCTCATCAACAAGGACAAATACGATGAAAACATAAATGGAGGAGCAACGACAACAAATGCGTTAAAGAGCTCTATAGTGGATATCAGTTATGCAAAGGAAGAAAGCATTACCACAGCAAGTAC
>JAJPYV010000319.1 GCA_021204735.1 Prevotella sp. | reverse complement strand
CATAACGATATGCCTTTAATTGAAACTCTTCATTCTTCATTCTTCATTCTTAACTCTTAATTCTTAACTCACAAGAGGAATGAACTTTTAACTTTTAATTTTTAACTTTTAACTTGCATATCGTTCTTCGAATTCCCTCACAATATCTTTAAAAGCCTGCGGCAGATATTCCATTGCCTTGTCGTATATGTCAGCAGGTATTCCGTAAAACGCTTCTGCTATTGAACCTGTTATGCAACCAATGGTGTCGCTATCACCACCGATACTGATGGCATTGCGGATGCAATCCTCAAAATCATTTCCGTCAAGAAACGCCACAATAGCCTGTGGAACACTGGTCTGACATGTATCACCCCAACCATAACTGTCACGTATACCATCGCAAGTGAATTGCAGGTCATACCCAAATTCCTTTTCTATGGTATTGCGGATTTCTTCTTTTGTTGCTCCCTTGCGTGCCATGAAAATACACAATGCGGTAGCCTGTGCTCCCTTGATACCTTCCGGATGGTTATGTGTACACTCGGCAGACTTCTTGGCAGCGTCAAGAACTTCCTCTTTCGTATCAAACGCCCATCCTACTGGTCCTACACGCATTGCACTGCCGTTGCCACAACTGTTGTATGGCTCAAACTGCTGTCCTTTTTTGCTTCGACTTACCCACGCCATAAAACTTGAGCCGTATGCACCCATTGGATAAGGATATTCCGTTGCGTATTTAAGGTAATATTCCGCAACTTCCCCGCCATGCAACAACCAGTCGGCAGTTGCAATAGTCAAAATACTGTCATCGGTATATTCCGCCTCCTTCGAGAACAACGGAAATTCCTTTGTCTTTATATTGTCAAACTCGTATATACTCCCTACGATATCTCCTATTATCGATCCCAACATAACATAATTTTTAATTTTTCATTCTTCATTCTTAATTCTTCATTCTTAATTTCCCTTTTAGGGCTTCTGCTTGACTTCTGCGAATGGAAAGCCTGATTTCGCACGTATTCCCAAACTCCTGTGATATGATTTTGGGTTTCATTTCCTTCACCACCTTCATCACATCATTCATACTTTCGTATGGAAACTTATGCGTAATCACTTCCTCCACCTGCCGCACTACAATTTCCGAATTTTCTATCGCCTCTGCCGCCGCCGTACGATATGCCACGATAAGGCCGCTCGTGCCAAGGTTCACACCTCCGTAATACCGTACCACAACAATCAAGATATCAGTGAGTTCATTACTGTTTATCTGTCCCAAAATAGGTTTTCCAGCCGTACTGCTCGGTTCTCCGTCATCATTTGCCCTAAACACTTCCCGCTTTGCCCCAAGCATATAAGCATAACACACATGGCGGGCATCGTAGTATTCCTTGCGGTAACGGGCAAGTAGTTCCTTTATCTCATCCTCCGTCTCCACATGGTGTGAAAAAGCGAGGAACTTACTCCTCTTTTCAGAATAAGTTCCCTCACCTTTATCCGTTATTGTCTTATATTCGTCAGTCTGCATTAGACAATTTATGAATTACCAGACCGGAACGCAATTTCGGCTCAAACCACGTTGCCTTTGGTGGCATTATCTTACCACTGTCGGCGATATTCATTATCTGCTGCATAGTAACAGGATAGAGTGCCAATGCCATGCGCATCTCTCCACTGTCAACCCTGCGCTTCAACTCCTGCAATCCTCTGAGACCGCCAACAAAGTCAATACGCTTGTCTGAACGCAAGTCCTTGATGCCTAATATCTCATCGAGAATCAACCTACTGGAGATATCAACGTCAAGCACGTGTATCGGGTCGTTCTCATCGAATGTCCCTGCCTTTGCTGTAAGACAATACCACTTGCCATCGAGATACAAAGAGAACTGGTGCAACTGCTGTGGCTTATATATTTCCGTACCTTTCTCAACTACATCGAAATTCTTGCTCAATGCTGAGAGGAACTGCTCAGAAGTCAGACCATTGAGATCCTTCACTACTCTATTGTAATCTAATATAGTGAGCTGGGATGCCTGGAAACATACTGCCATAAAATAGTTGTACTCCTCATCACCCTTATGGTTAGGATTTTGCTTTGCCTTCTCTGCTCCTACAAGAGCTGCTGCTGCAGAACGGTGATGCCCATCAGCAATATACAGAGATGGCATCTTGGCAAATTCTGCAGTTACGGTTGCGATGTCGTTGTCGTCTGCGATTATCCAGAACTGATGGCGGAAACCGTCTATCGGTGCGATGAAATCGTACTCTGGTTCTGTCTTGGCATAGCGCATAATGAGTGCATCGAGAACGGCATTGTCTGGATATGCAAAGAACACAGGTTCAATATTGGCATCGTTCACACGTACGTGCTTCATGCGGTCCTCTTCCTTGTCACGACGAGTAAGTTCATGCTTTTTAATAGAACCGTTCATGTAATCATCGACGTATGCGCATACCACAAGACCATACTGTGTCTTTCCGTTCATCGTCTGTGCGTAGATGTAATACTGCTCCTTGTCGTCCTGTACAAGCCAACCCTTCTCCTGGAACTTCTTGAAATTCTCGGCTGCCTTCTCATAGACTCTCGGATCGTATTCGCTCGTTCCTGGCTCGAAATTTATCTCCGGCTTGATGATACGATAAAGACTTTTCTCGTTATCACCTGCCTCTGCACGAGCCTCTTCTGAATCAAGCACATCGTATGGTCTTGATTCTACCTCTTCTACATACTGTTTCGGAGGTCTGATTCCTTTAAACGGTTTTATTGTTGCCATATATATTGTAGATTTATTTGTTTACCTGGAATTTTGTGCAACCATCCTTGAAGTAAGCGTTGATCTGTTGTGCAGCCGCAATACCAGCATTGATGTTTGCCTCTGCCGTCTGTGCCCCCATCTTCTTAGGAGTACTGAAATAACGTCCCTCAAACTTAGCAAAGTCGGCATCTGCATCTGGCTTAATATCTGTGATGTACTTGATATCGTCACGGTCTGCCATAAGTTTCAACAAGCCTGCCTCGTCAATTACTTCCTTGCGAGCTGTGTTGATAACGATACCACCTTTCTTCATCGTGTTCACCAAATCGTAGTTGATGCTCTGCTTTGTCTCTGGTGTTGCCGGGATATGCAGTGATACGATGTCGCAGTTCTTGAATAGCTCATCCTGAGAATCAACTGCCTCCACACCGTCTTTCTCAATCACTTCTTTCGGGCAGTATGCGTCAAATGCGCAGATCTCCATGCCAAATCCTTTGGCTACTCGTGCTACATTGCGCCCTACATTGCCGTATGCGAGGATTCCGAGTTTCTTACCTTTCAACTCTGTTCCTGCCTTGCCGTTGTAGAAATTACGTACTGTGAATACCAAAAGTCCGAATACGAGCTCAGCTACTGCATTGGAGTTCTGTCCTGGAGTATTCTCTACTATCACACCCTTTTCCTTTGCGTATGCAATATCTATACTGTCAAATCCTGCTCCTGCACGGACAACTATTTTAAGGTTCTTTGCTGCGTCAATAACAGTCGGAGTAATCTTGTCCGAACGGACTATCATGGCGTCAACATCTTTTACGGCGTCAAGCAGTTGTGCCACGTCGGTGTATTTCTCCAACAATACGAGTTCGTTACCCATTCCTTCTATCTCTTTCCTAATACCTTCAACAGCTACTGGAGCAAAAGGTTTCTCTGTTGCTACAAGTACTTTCATATCTTTTTTCCTTTTTTATTAGTTTGATTTGTTTAAATTTAGAAAAAGGTACATCATGTTTATGGTGTTCATACTGATATGAGACCATGCCAACGATATACCTTTTCGGGTGCATTCACGCACCTGTTGTAAGCACTTTTACTGATCTATTTCAATTAATGTTGTGCCTCAAAGTCCTTCATGCACTTAACAAGAGCCTGAACACCCTCTACTGTCTGAGCGTTGTAGCAGCTTGCACGGAAACCACCTACTGAACGGTGTCCCTTGATACCTACCATACCGTTGGCAGTTGCATACTCGAAGAATGGCTTCTCCAAGTCAGCATACTCCTCGTTCATCACGAAACAGATGTTCATAACCGACCTGTCTTCTGTTGCTACTGTACCGTGGAACAGCTTATTCCTGTCAATCTCTGAATAGAGGATATCGGCACGCTCAAGTGCACGCTTGTTCATTGCCTCTAAACCACCAGTCTTCTTAATCCAACGGAGGTTTTCGAGTGCGCAATAAATAGGCACTACTGGAGGCGTGTTAAACATAGAACCTTTGTCAACATGAGTGCGGTAGTCGAGCATTGTTGGAATCTGGCGTGATACCTTTCCAAGTGCATCGTTCTTGATGATTACTACTGTTACACCTGCCATAGAGAGGTTCTTCTGTGCGCCTGCATAGATACAGTTGTACTTTGATACGTCAACAGGGCGACTGAATATATCTGATGACATATCGGCAATCATTGGTACAGGCACGTCCAAATCCTTGCGGATCTCTGTACCATAAATGGTGTTGTTTGTCGTGATATGCAAATAATCAACGTCTGCAGGGCATGTCC